>DRGT01000127.1 GCA_011055585.1 Candidatus Nitrosopumilus sp.
ATACTCCTGCCGCAAGAGTTTCTCTATTGATAAATGTGTGAAAATAATTATCATTTTTTCTAATTTCGTCAATGTATTGTTTTGTATCAAAATCTAACTTCATATGGCTTTTTTCATAGTTTCTATCTTTAAAGATTAACATGGATTCCAAGAATTAAATATCAACAATTTATCACAACCACATTGACTGGTACAAAAATTGATGGAAAAGTGATTGCCCAATCTGTGAAGGATCGTGTTAAAAAGGCAGTCGATGAGCTGAAATCACAAGGAGTTAGTCCATGTTTGGCTACTGTTCTAATTGGAGAAAACCCTGCATCAGCGATATATGTAAAAAATAAACACAAAGCTTGTGAAGAAGTTGGAATTTTAACAAAAGACCACAAACTTCCAGTAAGTTTTTCACAAAAAGAATTGAATGAATTAATTGATTCGTTGAATAATGATAATTCTGTTCATGGGATTTTGATACAGTTACCATTGCCAGAACAATTGAATGAATTTGAAACAATTTCGCGTGTTTCTCCGTTAAAGGATGTTGACGGTTTGACGCCTCATAATGCGGGTTTGCTTGCGATGAAAAAAGCAGCTCTTGTTGCATGTACTCCATCTGGAGTTATGGAAATGTTGAATTATCATAATATTGATTTGGATGGAAAAAATGTTGTAATGATAAACAGAAGCAATCTAATTGGAAAACCACTTTATCATCTTCTTTTAGAAAAAAATGCTACTGTGATTTCTTGTCATTCACGAACAAAAAACCTTACCGAACTTTGCAAAGCAGCAGACGTTGTCATCACTGCAGTTGGAGATAGGGCAAAATTTACCTTAACTCCAGATATGATCAAAGATGGTGCAGTAGTAATTGATGTTGCCATAACACGATATGATGGAAAACTTGTAGGAGATTCAGATTTTGATAAAATTATAGAAAAGGCATCATTTGCAACGCCTGTACCGGGTGGAGTTGGTCCTATGACAGTTGCTATGCTGCTAAAAAATACTGTAACTGCTGCATCATTAATCAAAGGCCTTGGACAATAGTAAAAAATCATCGCTTCGAAAAGTTCTGCTTGAAAAGCGAGACAATACCTCAGACGATTTGATGAAAATTACAAGCAAACAGATTCATCAAAACCTGAAAAAAATTTCAGAATTTAGGCTCGCAAATAGTATTGGAATGTACTATCCAATAGGAAGTGAAGTTCCAACACAAGACATTATGCAAGAGTCAATAAGTAATGGAAAAGAAATTCTTTTACCAAAAGTTATTGGAGAAGAGATAGAATTTAGAAAAATAAAAGATTTTGGAGATTTAGAAAAAGGAGATTTTGACATTATGGAGCCTAAAGATAGTTGTTTACCATCAGACAAATTCGATGTGATACTGGTTCCAACAGTTGGAATCTCACGAGATGGTTATCGGCTAGGATATGGTTATGGATACTATGATAGATTTCTTGCAAAAAGAAAGGTTGTAACTATTGCTTTGACTTATGCAAAACAAGTTGTAAAATCAGTTCCTAGCTCAGAAGATGATGTTAGAATTAATTGGATTGTGACAGAAGATGAATTTTTTAAAACTTCGTGACTGTTGATGCCTTTTATTCAGTAATTCTGTTGATGATGTTCATACTATTTGATCAACTTTAAGTAGGATTTACCATAAAATATTACCACAGGGCATTGGGTAGGATTAATTTTCCCAAATGATATTAAAGACTTTGAAACATGTAGTTGCTTTTGTATTACTTCATTAGTTATACAAAACAACGTAACATAAGTTTTTGTTTTAATTTCAAAATTTATTTTGTATTTAAGATTTAACACTTTAATCAAACAAAATTGTGATGCAGAGGAGAGTAGCTCTTTTAGTAGTTTTAGTAATCGGTGTTACAATTTTTGTTACAAGTTCTAGTGTTTTTGCACAACAAGGAGGTGGAGGAGGTTCTCCACTTGCAGCAATTCAAGAACAGCTAAATTCTATTCAATCAATTGTACAAAGCACTGAAGATAAAATTGATGATCCTGCGACGGGACTAGATGAAATTAAAGCTGAAGTTGCCAATATAGAAGGAACAGTTGGTAACATTGAATCAGTTCTTGTGGATCCAACTAGTGATCTAACTGAAATTAAAAATGAAATTCTGTCAATGAAAACTTCTTTGACGAATTTAGATACAAAAATGAATACATTAAATGATGATATTTTGTTCATTAAAGCTGCATTAACTGATCCTGCAACTGGACTTGTTGAAATTAAAGCTGAAGTAGCTAACATAGAAACCACAGTTGGTACAATTAGTACCGATTTAGGAACTGCAAACACTGGAATTGGAACAATACAGACAGAGATTCTATCACTTGATTTGAGTGGAATACCTGCCATACAAGCTACACTTGATGATCCAGACACTGGCCTTCCTGCAATTCAAACAGAGATTCTAGCACTTGATTTGAGTGGAATACCTGCCATACAAAGTACACTTGATGATCCAGACACTGGCCTTCCTGCAATTCAAACAGAGATTCTAGCACTTGATTTGAGTGGAATAGCTGCTATACAAAATATTCTTGATGATCCTACTGATGATGCTGCTGAACCAAATAACATTCAGATGATAAAAAATGACATTGCAGCACTTGATTTGAGTGGAATAGCTACTATACAAAATATCCTTGATGATCCTAATGATGATCCTTCCGAACCAAATAACATTCAGATGATCAAAGATACTCTTGCAGCCCCAGACATTGTAGAAGGACCTGGTTCTGGTATTGGTGGGGATGGTAGTACATCTTATAGTATTACTTTAGAGAACATCAGTGATGAACAAATCGCATCAAAGCGTAGTATAGTGCTTGGAATATTTTCAGATTGTGGTGTCGATGCGAATGATGATGCTATAAAGTGTCCATTTACCGTTGATGAAATTTTCTTAAGACCCAAACTTAGTTTCCCAGCTTCACATCCAACAATGGGTCTGATTTGTTCAGACGACGTTTCTACTTCAACATTTGCGCCACGATGCCGTACTACTTTAAGTGATGGCGGTAGCTTAGTTGTTGGCGCACAAACTGAAGCGTCAGCTGAATTAGGAACAGGACATGTTGCAGCAACAAAAGTTAGTATAGCAATTGATTTTGGCCCTAGTTATCAATATGTTTTACCATTTGGTGAGGCTCAACCTCTTCATGCACTCCCAAAGAATCTAAATTTTGGCGTTTCAGGATCTGAAGCGATTTGGTCTCAGGATATAGGATCTGTTCCAGCTAAAAAATTTGTGACGGCAATGTTTTTTCAATTTTCAGGAAAAATTGAAATTGCTGGAACAAAACTCACAAATGCTGAAATTACAGCTGTTACATTGAATTTTGAAGATAAGTTTGGAACCCCCGTGGGAACAGTTACAGATCCAGCGCCAGAATGTGATGATACATGTAAAGAAATAATGCGAGACGCTTGCTTTGGCAGATGTAAATCCTCAGGTAATATGTCATTTGATTTGCCCACTACAGATGCACCAATTATTAACTTGGCATATTCTCAAAATAAAAATCATAAATCAAATACTGTGTCACTAGTTTCAACCAATCCACCAATGGGTTCAACTGGATCAAATCTTGCAAATACGCCAAAGCCTGTACAATTTGAAATAACATCTGAGCAGCAAGAATTCTTGACGCAAAGTATTCAAAACGCGCTTGATTTCCAATCAACAGCAATTGATTTACCTGAGATAGTAAGTTCAATTGATTTTAAAACAGAAATAAACACTTTAACTTCAACATTTGATAGTGTCATAAAGGATTTGGGGATTCCGGATGTAATTGGCGAA
>DRGT01000128.1 GCA_011055585.1 Candidatus Nitrosopumilus sp.
AAAACCAGCTGAAGTAAAACCAGCTGAAGTAAAACCAGCTGAAGTAAAACCAGCTGAAGTAAAACCAGCTGAACAAGCTCCAAAACCAGCAGAACAAAAAGCTGCCCCACCTGCTACTTTAGCACAAGCATTAGAGGATGCATGGCAAAACTATCCAGCTGGTAGTAATACTCATTATTACAAGGAACACACAACCGGCTTTACACCTGTTACTAACAGATACATTGGTAGGTTGACTGCTCCAATTGGTCAAGCACCAACAACTGATTGGAATCTACAAAAGCTAAAAGGAACTACACCAGTACCATCAAACCAATACTTTGCAACAAGAGCTAGATTGGCATATCATCCTGCAGACAAGAATTTTACCGGTTATGGATTGGTAGTTGAAGGAGCAGCAGCTCAAACTCAACAAGCACCTCCACCCCCTCCACCACCAGAACCACAACCACAACAAACAACTGCAAGTACAGGTGGCGGTTCAAGTAAATCTGATCTTGAATCATACGAAGCAGATTATTTGGCAAGACTAGAAAAACAAGAACGAGAAAATGCTGAACTCATGAAAGCGGCTGCAGAATTAGCTGCAAAACGTAGCGGAGAATCTAGTGGAAGTTCAGGACAAGCGAGTTCTACAAAAGGTTCATTGCCTAAAGGCTCCTAAACCCAAACACTTTCTTTTTAATTATTTTTCTAGTTTGTAAAAGAATCTAATACTTCTTTTGCATGACCTGCAGCTTTTACCTTTGGAAATACTTTGAAAATTTTTCCTTTTTCATCTACAAGAAAAGTACTTCTGATAACTCCCATGTACTCTTTACCCATGAACTTCTTTTTCCCCCAAACTCCAAATTTTTTTGAAACTTCTTTATCGGTATCAGCAAGTAAAACATATCGTATTCCCATTTTTTCACAGAATTTTTTATGAGAGTTTACATCATCAGGACTAATTCCCAAGATTTCAATTCCAGATTTTTTGAATTTGTTATAATCTTTTGAAAACTCGTCAGCCTCTGTAGTACAACCTGGTGTAAAGTCCTTTGGGTAAAAGTAGATCACATGCTTTTTTCCTTTAAGATCCATTGATTTGATCTTATTGCCATCTGAATCTTCTAATTCAAATTTTGGTACTGTATCCCCTTCCGAAATCATAACAAAAGCAATCATCAATTTCCCTAATTAATTATTTTTTAACAAGGATTGATCAAATACAAGTCAAATCTTTTATATGGAAATTGGAGGGGCTGATGACTGTTGGTTAATCCACGGGCGTGGCTTGCAGAGGGAATTGCTACTTATGCTCTTGTATTCTTTGGACCTCTTTCTGTAATTTTAGCTGCTGCAGCTTTTGGAGATGGATTATCAATTGAAGGAATACTTATGATTTCATTTTCTCATGGTGCAGCAATTGGTTTGATGGTTTACGCATTTGGCCATATTTCTGGTGCCCACATTAATCCTGCAGTCACTATCCCTATGATAATTACAAAGAAAATTAGTGTTGCAGACGGGGCAGGATATATCGCATCACAATTAATTGGTGGAATAATTGCTGGATTAATTATGAATTATGTCTATGTGAAAAAGGCAGAAACTGAAGCATAATTTTTCAAAAATCTTTCTACATAAGCTGCTAGTAAGCTGTATGTAATTTGTATGTAGACGGAAGCCAAATTAATGGTAAATTTTGCTAAAACTTGGGCTCGTTGCATAGCATGGATAGTGCGAACGCTTGCGGAGCGTTAGGTCGAGGGTTCGAATCCCTTCGGGCCCGCTTTATTTTTGAAGTATTAATATGACTCGCACGAACAAATGTATTACTTGACAATCAAACTACACAAAGAAGAAGTTGAACATACAACAAAAGATCCTTTAATTAGATTTCGTAATGGAATCAAGTCGAAAGTAATTCTTCAAAAATATGAAAGATGAAGATTTTTTTGAATTCGTTAAACACGACCTTAAACGAATTGAAAGTGATTTGAAGGGTTTTTTAGAAGTTTATTATCCAATGTTAAGATCTTCATGGAATCCACAAAACGAATCAGATTTTATTATTGGTTGGTTACTTGGAAGTAAAGAACAAGAATACTCCACTGCGTATTATAATAAACATAATCAAAGATTGGGTCAAGAATTACTTTACAGAATACATCAAGAAATTACTCATCATAAACAACAAATCCAAAAAGAAGTAACGTCATATTTAGAAAAAAAGTCATCTAAGTAGTTTCATAATCCTTAGGTAGTATGTTGCTAATTTACATTTGATACGAACTGTTATTCCTGAAAATTCTTAATTCAAAGTATGATCAAGATATATCATGAAAACAATAGGAATTCAATTTTCTATAGCTATCATAACATCACTGCTTATGTTATACAATATTTCTGCCATCCAGACTGTTGATGCCCATGGCGGTGCGGGAAGTCCTGGTCACGAAAGATTTGAAAGCATAACAATTACCCAACATGCTTTTGCTGAAGAATCAAAAATTCCAGATTGGGTTAGGAATATTTTCATCTGGTATGGACAAGGACAGATCTCCGAAGACGATGTTCTCAATGCCATAACATTCCTAGTTACAAATCAAATCATCCAGATAGATATGGCGAATCAATCAATGGGAATGATGGGACAAGGAATGATGGTGCAAAATATGCCATTTAACGTTGATGCTCCAGTTATTATGCCAATGATTGATGGATACTACAATCGAGACAAGGTTTACTTTGTACACACTGAGGTTTCTGATTCTGTCATGGCAGAGATGATGACTAGGATGATTAATTTTCCAATACTACACGTGCCAGAATTAAAAAATATTCCAGAAGAGCAAATGGCAAAAATCTATGTCTTTACAAATGGAATACCTGGTTCAGAACCTTATGGAGGTGGACTATTCATGTTTCAGATAGATGTGTTTGACTCAATTCCAGGACAAGCAGAATACTCACAATTTAGAGTTCCACATTTAGTAACCTGGAATGAAAATGCCAAACCAAGAGTTCTGACTTCAGAATCTGATATCTTAAAAGCTGAAACAAATGGTGAG
>DRGT01000129.1 GCA_011055585.1 Candidatus Nitrosopumilus sp.
AAATTTAATTCCAGTAAATATAGTTCTGTCTAGACCATCCCAAATCCAATAGAAAAAACTGACCAATCCGGTCTGTCTACGTAATGAAGCGTCCATATCCTACAACCCCATTTGCATTCACACCCCAGACGGGCGGTTTAATCCATAAAAATCCATCAATGTCTTCTTCAAAGTCAAGCTTTGGAAGTGTGTTTGAAGGAGGAGCTTGAAGTGAAGCAGGTCCTGCAAATGCAGTTCCTGTTACTGGATTATACATGCTACCATGACATGGACATTCTCCCCTCTTACGACCCTCTTCCGGCCAATATTTCCATAAACACCACAAATGAAGACAAATCATGCTGTAAGCTCTAAAAGAACTAACATCTTTTTTGTCTCCACCTAATTCTTCTGGCAAACGAATGAATTGCCATTTTCTAAAGGCCTCTTCATCTAAAACGTCATCTCCAGTTTTAGGATAGGTGATAACTTCTGCATGGTTTGTTGGAAAAGTGTTAACATTAGCTTGTGTCCCATCGGGAAGAATTACTTTGACTTTTTCAAGAGATACTGAAGAAGGATTTGGCATGAAATTTCCCCACGGAACAAATGGAGCAAAGGCCAAAGCTGTACCTGCAGCTCCCATTAATTTTAAAAAATCTCTTCGAGAAAGCCCACTAGAGCTCTGATCCTGCTCCGACATGCCAAGCTCCGTACTTGCCAAATTGCTTATAAACTTTGTTTCATTGTTTTTTGGAAATTTTCTTTTTTCGAATAGCTAGTGGAATAAAACTAGCTCCGATCGCGATACCAATTCCAATTCCAATAATAAGATAATAACTTGAATCTATTGTTGTTTCAACATCTGTTGGTTTTTTCTCAATTATAGAATGATCAACTGTAAATTGAATTGTTTTTGTTGCAATATTATCAGCTTTGTCACTAGATGTGATTTGAATTTCATAATCTCCATCATCTAAGCTAGAAGTATCAAACTCAAATAAAGTTTGATCAATTATTGTTTCTCCTGTTGGAAGAATAATAGAAACAGCCTCATTTTCAGGTAAATTCACGTCATTGACAGTAAAATTAATTAAAAGAGTTTCAGAAACTTTCATGCCTTCTGTTGGAGAGTTAATGTCAAGTTGAGGTTCCAAAGTGTCTAAATTAAATTCAAAAATTTCTGTAGAACTGTTTCCAGAAAGATCTATCGCCATAATTTTAATTTCATGAAATCCATCGGAGAGTGATTCTAATTTTATTTGCTCTGTTGCATTAAAAATAAATTCTTCATCATCAAGAAAATATTTTACAACATCAAGATTATCATCTTTTATTTCAGGATTTTCAAGATAATCTTGGTTTACAAATTCCGGAATTTGAAAAATTATTTCTGGTTTTTTGTCATCGGGTGAAATTGTTGTAAACTTTGCAATAATTGTAATTGGTTCAGTTGTAGAATTTCCACCAAACAAACCTGAATGAAGCAGCATGCTATATGTTCCAGTTTGATTAATTGGTACATTCAAAACTGTTGATGTATCATCTTTGTTTTTTACTGGGAAAAATCCTCCACCCTGACTAAACGGTGAAGTTCCAAGCCAGTCTATGGATGGCCATCCCAGGAAATTGCCAAATACTCCCGATGGGACATTTGTTTGAACAATTTTTCCGTTTGGATCCATTACAAAAACTGAAAAGTGTGAATCTTTGTCTTTCCATGAAACATCAATTGACGCTGAATTAATTGTTGGATCTTCAATGTCAAAATAATATTGTCTCCAATCACCAGCCATGTATCTATTAACCATATCAAATGCTCCTTTCACGTATCCATTTCCAAAAAGAACGTCTTCACTTTGTTTACCAGTAATTAAAACAATTGAATCTTTTTCATCAATTGTTTTCTTTACAACAAACGAAACAGGAACGTTAGCTGTATGTTGATCTCCTTCAAATGTTAAAAATCCTTGATATACACCAGATTGATAATTTATTGGAGTAATAATTGTGGCTTTAAGTTTTGAAGAACTGTTTGGAGGAACCGTAATTCTTTCTTCATTTACCCAAATTACATCCCATTTTTCTTTGTTGTAGTAACTAGCTGATAATGTATAATCCATTGAAGTTGAATTTAATTTTGTTTCGCCAGTCCAATAAGAAAATCTAATTGGAACAGGATAAACTCCTATTAGAGGTACATTTTCAAATTTTTCGTTTGGTTCAGAAACTCTAACTTCTTGAACTGTGCCCCATGAACCGCCACGATTAATCATAGATAGCTCATCACTTGAAATATCATTGTCATCATTTTTGTCATTCCAATCATAAAGATAAAGAGAAGAAATTCTCAAATCATTAGCAAAAACATCATCAGTTTTGTTTAGGAATGTATCAAATGGAAAATTTACATTGAGGATCATCAATGAAGCATCGGATGGAATTGGATTTGATTCATCAAAAAGTGATTCAAGTGTTTTGTGTTCTTTAACATCAGAAAGTCTGATGTAATTTGGTGCATAAGTTCCCGTTTCATTTAAAATTGGATCTTGTTGTTGCACTTTAGTCATTCCATTAAATTCGGTTTTTTGAATTAATTCTAATTTTTGTGGTTTAATTGTTATTTCTAGTGGCTGTGATGAGGGATTTTCTATTGTAAATGTAGCAGTACTTCGTTCGCCGGGAGAGAGTTGTCCACCAAACCAGCTTGTATGATAAAGTTTTTTGTCAGGTAGTTGGAATTTTTCGAATCCAAAAGCAGTAGAGTTTAGTTTTTCAAATGGACCATCCAAAATTTTCTTTACATTAGAATAAGTGGCATCATTATAAACAATGAACATGCCCTCTTCGCCTTCTACAAATCTTATTGCATCATTTACATTCACAAGTCCTGAACCTTGAGTAAATGGATCGTTTTGCAGATCAGTTGCAGTAGACATGAGAATGTTTTTTACTCTATATGGATCTGGTTCTTGTAATTTTTCTTTCATGCTTTGTATCACTAATGCTGCACTGCCTGAAACAAGAGGTGCAGCCATACTTGTTCCTCCAAATAACGAAAATGGCTCTCTTGTAGAATTTTTTTCAAGTTTTGTTACTGATGCTGGTGTAAAACTATATGCTCCTATACTCATTAAATCAGGTTTTGGATCTCCAATTATTCCAGGACCTCTACTTGAAAAATCAACTACGTGGTTTTTGTGATCAGTAGTATTTCCAAATCTTGGTTGATCCTTGAAAGTTGAATAACCAACAAATACATTATTTGTTGTTGCGCCAACTGAAATTGCAAAAGGCGCTGCACTCGGTAATCCTACAGTTCCATATCCATGACCAGAATTGCCAGCACTTGTCACCATTGTAACTCCTGGATAATTAGCATCAAGAGATTTTGGTGTAGCAAGAACATTTACAATTAAAGATAAAATATCTACACCAGGTGGTGTTTCAAACGATGGAAAATTTGAAACGCCCCAACTGTTTGAAATAATATCGACTCTAGGACTACCTGAAAACTTCCATTCAGTTTCTTCGTTATCAAAACCAGATAACCATAACCACGAGTAAACAGTATCACCAAACCATAATGCCTTTACAGGAATGATTTTTGCATCAGGTGCAACTCCTTTAATTGTAAATTTTTTTGTGTTGTTGTAAATATCATATTCTTGAACACCTTGAGAAACAATTGATGCCGAAACTGATGTACCATGTCCCAAAAAATCAGTCATCACACCAAAGAACTGTCCATTTTCATCCATTGGTGGTAGCAAAGTTCCGTTTACTGCTTTGAATGTGTCATCGATTTCAGATTTTGTGTCTTGAATTATTCCATGAACATCTAATACTTTAGCTCCCACCGTACCTGCACTATAATCAAATTTTCCATCATCATCAAAATCATAAACTAAAAATTCATTTCCATCACCTATCTTAATTGGAATTTCATCAGTAAAATCAAAATCATAATCAGGTCGTTCTCCACTGGGTAAATCAAATCTTGTGTAATCTTCCCATGATGTTGAAAGATCTGGAATTATTGTATCGTAAACACCTTTTACAGTAGAATCTACAACCAATACTGGTACAACTTGAATTCTAGCATTAGCTCCTGCAAGAGAACCTTGATACATTACTCCTAGATGATAAATTCCACTTTGTGAACGAATGTAATCTCGATTGTTTTGTCCAATTTTCATATCTTCAAGCAAGGTTCCATTAAAAACCGGAGCTCCGCCAGCTTGTGGATAAAACGAATTGTAAATTTCTATTTGAGTCCCGTTTCCATCTTGATGTATATCAAGAAAAACTCCACTTTTATTTCGATAAGCTTTTGAAGTGATATCGTCAGGCAATGTCTTGGAATAGTTTCTAATTATTCCATCTTTATCAATACTAGCGAAAAATGTAGCATTTGTAAGAATAATTCCTTGACCGTCTGCATCTAACATTATTGGATTGTTATCTTTGTCTCTGGCCAAAGAATGTTGAATATCAGGATTTGAAAAGTCTACACCAGTATCAACAACTGCTATAGTGACTCCCTTACCAGTGAAACCAAAATCTTCATGAACCTTGTCAGAATTTACAATTTCTCCAATTTTGGAAACTTCTTTGATGTCATCTTGTTGGTGAAACTCCAATGGAAAATCTTCTATAACAAAGTATCCTTGTGATTTAAGTTGAGAAATTTTATTTTCTGTCGATACAATTACTGAGAAAAATCCATTATTTGATTGAACTAAATTAATTTCTGATTTAATGTCATTTAATTTACCAGAACCAAAAATAAGATATCTTTTTTGAATTTTTTGTTGTTCTGTAACAATTGGATCAAGTGTTACGATACCTGAAGAAAAATCAAAAACTGATGAATTTGGTTGTGAATTTTGTTGAGGTAGATCACCTCCTAAAAAACCATAGGAATTACTAGAAAATGCTGAAATTAGCAGAACTATTGAAAGCAAAATTGCCACTTTGGGCATAGTCATTGAAGTTTTTTTTGCATTATTATAATTATCTTCTTCTTGCGAGTATCACAACTTGTAATGCAACTATAATTCCTATTGCGCCAACTATTGGAAATAATAATGAATTAAGTTGTGTAGATGCTTCTTCCATGTTTTCCACTGAAGAAGACATGGATGTTACGCTTGAGGCGATGTTAGTGCTAGCTGACGTTAATGTAGAATCAAATTCCTCAATTCTAGATTCTAAAATATCAAGTTCACTTGATGTTTCATCTAAAATAGAATTTAGTTTTACAATTTGTTCTGATATTCCACTAATATCTTGTTTTAATACAGTTGTTGCAGCAGAACCATGTGAAGTTGAGCCTTGACTAAAAGTTACAACATGAAAGACATATGTTCCTTCAAAAGTAGCAGTATAATCAACAAAATACAGACCTGGATGTAAAGTTTGAAATGAAGATGTTAGAGTTTGTACTTCATCATTTGGAAGATGAACATGTGACGTTTTAAGAAGTTCTTGTGGTTCACCGCCAACCAGCATGCCATCACTTGTAGTTTGTACAAAAATTCTAAATGGAGTATTTACTGCTGCGGTTTCTGGGGCAAAAACTAAAGTGTTTATCTGTCTTTCAACTGGAACTTCAATAAGCTCTGTAGTTGATGTAAATTTGACGTCTATTGTTTTTGATATTCCATTTTGTGTACTACTAATTACTTCAACGGTGTATGTTCCATATGGAAACGTTATTGAAGAATCTGGCCATGTTAATAGAACGTGATTGAACGAGCCATCTGTACCTACTTGAACTTGATCAAATTTTGCAATTGTTCCATCGGGTGCAAATAATCTTATGATTATGGTTTCATCTGGTAAAGCTTTTCCATAAACAAAAAGTGGTTTACCATCGGTGTAGACTTTATTGTCAGTGAATATATCAAATGTTACTGAGAAACCTGTTTGAATAAAGCTCATGGAAATAATTCCTAACAGTGTGATTACAAAAATTGTTTTCAATTTAGCTTTATTTGAAATCATCTCATAGATATTACTTCTGGAATATTGATCTAGTTTTTGATAACTATCGTTAGGTTGTGTTTTTAAAAAAAAGAAAAAAGGGGAAAGTTTGAACTTTCTTGTTGTCTAGTCTTAACTTACAGATATGTCGACTGATGCGGGTGGTGATAGTGCAGTTGGATTATCAACTGACTCCCAAACAAACACTGTTGCAGTGTATGTGCCTGATGCGTCAGGTGTCCAAGACAATGCTGGGCTAAATGATTGTCCAGCAGAGAGTGTACCTGAAATCCATGCTAGTGCGATTGTGACACCGCTAGCATCCTGAACCTGTACCAAGTATGCAAATGATTGTTCTCTATCTTGGCCATTTGCTAAGTCGGCTGTAATCTGTACCTGTTGATCAATGGATACACTTGCTAGTGAATTTCCGAATGCGTCAACAACTCTTGCGTTAGCAGCGGGTGCTCTCTCAAGAGGTGGAACGATTGTGCCGATTAGTGAAGTGCCAGTAATGTCGAGTTCATCTGCTGTGGTATATGGATCAGGTAGTGTATTGTCCTCATATTCTGCGGTGATTGTGTCACCTTCTGAAACTCTGAGTCTGTGACCAGAAGATTCATCGGTAGTAGTGAAGAACACTGTTCCCTCGAATATTCCAGTTGCCTCATTAGTTTCAGTTACAGTAAGGTCAATACCTCCAGCGTCAGAATCTGACCAAACGTCGACATTAAAGTTGTCGACTGCTTCTGGATTTAGATTCATGTCTGGGTCAACTACACGTACTACGCCTGTTCCGCTTGCGGGATAACTTGCTTCAAGCCATTGAGTTTCACCGATGTTCCATCTGACGAGTGCTGAGCCGACTACAGTTTCATCCTCTGAGAATTCAAAGGAGACTGTAATACCGTCATCATCATCAGTTTGTAGGAAACCGCTGGTTGGACCTGAACCCTCTGTTCTTGGGTTAGTGTCTGCACCAACTGTTCCAGTGGTATCACCAGTTAATGTATCACCATCTGCGTCGTGTGCGAATCCTGTAAGGATTACTTCACCTGTGAAGATACCAGTATCGGTACCTGTCTCGACTAGCTTGTATTCGTTAAGTTTGAATCCTCTGGTCGCGACCTTTACTGGGTCAAGACTAGTTTCTCCAATT
>DRGT01000130.1 GCA_011055585.1 Candidatus Nitrosopumilus sp.
CAATTGGTCCTGGTTTGATTCCATCACCCTTCCAAGCTTGTCCGGTTGGTCCAACTACATCTCCTGGTTGTTCTTCTTTAATTACTAGTATTGGTTTTGCATCTGGTACAATTTGTGCAAGCGGAGTCATTTCTTCTAATTTTATCAATGCATGACCTTCAGGAATTTTTTCACTTGTCATTATAGATTCAATCATTTTATCGGCAAGAATTGTATTTCTCAAAATTGTGTCAATCACCATTTTTGCATAGTGATCTGCTTTTTTTCTATAATCTTTAACCCAATTCTGGTCTCCGAATTTTTCAATTGGGAAAATCTGGTAAATTATGTCTACAACTTCACCAGATATGATTTCAACTGTAACGCTTAGTTCAGCTTGTTCATAACCATCAGCATCTGGATCATCCATGTTTTGTTCTTTCCATTTGTAAGTTGCATAGATTCTATCAGCAAACATATCCATCTCAAATGTGTTTTTTAGACCATCATGGATTGATTGAATTTCTAAAGGATCATCTAGTTTAATTGGAAGTCTGTATAGTCCCAACTTGTAGCCATGAAGTGGATAAACACCCCTTTTAGCCGTGGGAGACTCCATTGTGTATACTCTATCTTTTAGAAGAAGTGACATTTGATTTCAGTGGTTTGAAATTATTTAAAAAGTTTAGCTAATCATCGTCATCTGGACAAGTAAGTTCTCTAAGTTCAGTATACTTTTTTTCCATGGCTTCAGCGTGAACAAGAACCTTTTCAAGATCATACTCACTTTTTGGAAAAAACCACCTAATTGGAACCCAATGTCCAATTCCATCCATATCATGAATCATCCCTTTTTCAGCTTCAACGTTTAGTTTTTCATCAATAGATCTTTCTTTGACAGGCAAACGACGCTTTGTTCTGTCTTCCATTATCAGAACATTTTCACCATCTTTAATGGAATAGAAACTTCCTTTTTTTAAAACAGGTAATTCTTGGCTCAACTTATTTTTCAATTGGGTTTCCAATCATGTTGCCCCATTCTGTCCAAGAGCCATCATAATTTCTAACCTTAGAGTATCCAAGAAGATATTTCAATACAAACCAAGTATGAGATGATCTTTCTCCAATTCTACAATAACAAATTACGTCCTTATCTGAAGTCACACCCTTTGGTTGATAAATTTGATTTAGTTCTTCAACTGATTTGAAAGTTCCATCTGCATCATTAACAGCTGTTGACCATGGAATGTTGTTTGCGCCAGGAATGTGTCCACCTCGTTGTGCATGCTCCATTGGATATTCGGGTGGAGCAGTAATCTCACCAGTGAACTCTTTTGGAGATCGAACATCTACCATTACAGAATCTATTCTATCTAATGAACGCCATACATCAAACAAGTAAGCTCTTAATCCTTCATCAGGTGGAGTAGATTTGTATTCAGTAGCTTGAAGTTGTGGTTCATCAGTTGTATATTCTCTGTTTTCTAGTTCCCATTTTTTTCTACCACCATTCATGATTTTGAGGTTTTCATGACCATAGTACTTGAATACCCAGAAAACAAATGCTGCAAACCAATTGTTAAAGTCTCCATAAAGAATAACCTCAGTGTCAGATTTAATTCCATTTTTACTCATTAAATCTTCAAATTGTTTTTTGCTAATGATGTCCCTTCTAACAGGATCATTAATGTCACGCTTCCACCAGATTAAACTAGCATTCTTGATGTGACCTTTTCCATATGCATTCTCAGGATCATAATCAACCTCTACGATTTTTCTAGTATCATTTGGTGGGTTGTTTGCTACCCATTCCGTATCTACTAAGACTTCAGGATGTGCGTAACTCATTTTCATCTTTCTTCAGTTGTAATTGTTTTTAATTGTTTTTCCCTAGTGTTAAGAAAACTACCATTTTTAAGGAGAATCTTTCGATAATTGCTGTTTGAAATTAAACAAGGTTGCAGTTGTAAGTAAATTCGGCAACAAAGAGGCTGAAGAAGCAGCAAAAAAAATAGCCAAAAAATTTCTTGCAAAAAAAGCTACGGTGTTAACTATTTCACCTGTGTCAGTTCAAGGTTGTAAGAAAGTAGAAACCATACAAGACTTGAAAAAAGAAAAGTTAGATCTTGTAGTAACTCTTGGTGGAGATGGAACTACACTTAGAGCGTTTAGAAATTTAGATAGTGAAATTCCTTTGCTTACAATTAATGTAGGTGGAAATAGAGGGATTTTATCTGAGATAACTCTAGATAAGATTGACACTGCGATAAAGCAAATTATTAGTGGAAAAATTTTCCTTGATAAACGAACTCGAGTTGTTGCATCTTGTGGAGGAGAAGACTTTCCACCTGCTCTAAATGAGATTTTGATTATTAGAAAAAATCTCACCAAAATTATAGAAATTAAAATTAAATTCCAAGATGATACTGTAAAGCAAAAAATGGATGGAGTTATCATTGCCACCCCTAGTGGTTCTACGGGACATTCATTTTCTTTAGGTGGTCCAATTCTTCATGAAAGTCTTGATGTTCTCATTATAACACCAGTTGCTCCAGTTTACAGACTAGAATCAATTGTAGTTCCTGATGAAAAGATCCAACTAATTTGTTCTCACGATTGTAGTGTTGTAATGGATGCACAAGTTGTAAAATCTGCTGGTTTTGAAGAACCAATTACTATTAAGAAATACAAAAAACAAGCAGTTTTTGTAAGACTGAAAAAACGTGGCTTACGTCAAATGAATCGACTTGGTTTTTAGAATTTTAGATGCTAGTGCATTCTACGCTGGCATACCATTTAGTACCATGGATGAATTTTTTACCACATCATTAATTTTTGATGAAATAAAACATATCAAAAAAAATCATGATGCCATTGGAACTCTGATGGAAACAAAAAGATTGAAAATTTCAGATCCAGATGCAGAATTTGTAGATAAAATTAAAGCAGCATCTAAAAAAACTGGTGATTTTAATCAACTTTCAAAACAAGACATTTCAGTAATTGCTTTGTGTTTGCAAATGAATGGTGAGATTATCACTGATGACTTTGCCATATCTAATGTGGCAAAAAATCTCAATCTCAAAGTCTCGCCACTAATGACTTCAGGAATAAATGATGTAGGAAATTGGATTCATTATTGCCCAGGATGTAAAAAGAACTTTGAATCAGGTTCTGAATGTCCTTTATGTGGAACTCAACTGAAAAGAAAATTAATCAAACATAATGCATGAATTATGCTGACTCGTGCAATGTTTTTTGACTTGATTTTTTGAGATGTTTGCTTTTCATCTCTAACATTTTTTTGATTTTTTTTGCTCTTGCATTTCCGAGTCCTTGGACTTTGGCTAGTTCTGTTGAACTAGCATTAAAGACCTTTGATGGAGAACCAAATTTTTCAAGCATTCTAATTGCAAGTTTTTCTCCAACTCCAGGCAAACTTGAAAGTGCCACAAGCTGTTGTTTTTGAATATCATTTGATTTCTTTATTTTTTTTAAAAATGGTCCTGTAGGAAGCTCTTTCCTTGAACACATCGAAACTAGTAATTTTGCAGTATGATCTGCACTTGGAGTAGCTAATACTGGAATTTTAAAATCTAAAGCAATTGATGAGACTGCACCATAAAATATCAATGGATTTTCTGTAATTTCGTTAATTTCATCCATATTTCCTTCCATCAAAATTATTGGAAATTGAAAGTTTTCTTTTAATCTATTACATTGATCAAATAATCTTCCATCAAAAACAGATGAAATAA
>DRGT01000131.1 GCA_011055585.1 Candidatus Nitrosopumilus sp.
AACTTACGCGCACGTCTCTTGAAACGCTTTCTAAGAACATTCAAGCATTCAATGATAGCTCACAAACATTTGCTGAGATGAATGGCAAACTAATAGACTTTTGGGCATCGATAATTAAGCAAAAAAGCCGAGAATAGTGGTGTTGTGATATAGTCCTAAAGTATACTGCTATTGGTAATATTTTGACCAATTAACAGTTCGTATCAAGTGTTAATTTGTCTCTTCTAATTCTTCCAATTCTTCTGCCTCTGATGTGCTTCTATTTGGGCGAATTGGAACAAAAATGATTGTCAATTTACGTCAATTACAACCAAAGGATAACAGTATAAGCGTATTTCGAACAAGTGGTTCATAATTCATTCATCTACTTGTTCAATTTTCCACTGATCATTAACCCATACTCCAATAACCTTAACAGGGAAATTCCAAGATTTTATAATGTTGATTGATTTTTTTATTTGTGTTAGATGTTCTTCTTTTGATACAGGGTTTGCTGCACAATCGTGATGTCCAGCAATTACAATCAGTGTAGAATTGTGGGCTTTTATGGAGATGAGAAGTTTTGATTTTATATGCTCTATTTTGTCATAATCCACTTCCAGTAATACTTTATCAGAACCAGGCTCTGTTATTGTATCAACATAATCTACAGAATGGTTTTCTTTAATCCAATCAGAAACAGGGGCTTGGGTTCTTCCATCTATACAATTAATTGCAGTACCAAATTTACCAGATGCCATAATAATTCATTTTATTGAGGTTGTTTATGTGTTCCAAGTGTACAGTGAATGCAAATATCATAAAACAAATTTCACACATCTCATAGTTCAAAATTAAAGTCAAAGCCATTGTGTTGTTCATCACAAAATGAGCATTTTCGTTTCTTATTGTCACTCTTACCGGATCTTCGTTAAAATGAAAGTCTGTCTTTGTTAGTGCCAGGGCTTCACCGATTCTCATACCGGATGAAATAAGCACGGAATATAATGCACTTCTTTTTGGACTTGCTTTTCTTAGAATCCTTTTTATCGTCTTTGTTTCTAGTGCTCTTCGTGGTTCCTTTCTTCTTCTTGGAAAGGTGATATAGTCTTTAATATCCTCATTTGAAAGTTTGACACCATGACATTTTCTAAGATAAGACTTGATATTACAAAAATAGACCCCAATAGTTAACGCTGATTTCTTTTTGAAGGTCTTACCGGTTTCATTATTTACTATAATATCATCATGATCTTTGCCTAGAAATTGAACAAGTTTAGCAAGTGAAAGGCATATACTTCTAATATCGCCTTCCTTTGCTAGGGCCTGATACCTTTCAATCATTTGAGTTTCGGTTTTTCCTTCATTCCGATAAAAATATTCAAACATCCTTAAAGAAGAATTTGCCACGTTTACACTTCTTTCTGATTCTGATTTGCTAAAAATTTGCTCAAGCCAGTCATTTTTATCAAAATTTTCAAGTTGTAAAGCCATTGCTTCTTTTATCACTTCTAACTTTTTAAAACAGGTCTATAATTTAGGAATAATCATAAGATATATTGCATAAATTTGGTAGCTAGAAGAGATGGAATTACTAACGTCTGAATTACACTGTCACAATCTATTCTCAAATTTCAATGTAGGTGAACATGAGCCACCATATGATTGCAATGTCACGATTCAGGAACAACTAGAACGAGCAAGAAATATTGGCTTGGATGTTTTGTTTGTAACAAATCACAATACCCTTGACGGCTATTCTCAAATGGTGGAATACAAAAATAACCATGAAAAGTATAAGCACATTCAGGTTTATCCTGCAGAGGAAGTATCAATAGATGATGATTCTCATGTCTTGGTATACGGAATTCATGAAAGAATCAAACCTGGATTAAGCTTTGAAGAAGTAATAGATGAAGCAAAACGTCAGAACGGAGTTTCTTCCGCACCTCATCCATTTAGTCTGATAGATGCAGTACGGGACAAAGCAAAACATTGTGACCTAATTGAGGTTTTTAATAGCAATAATATTGATGTCTTTGCAAATACCAAAGCTACAATATTTGCTGACGAACAAAACATGGTCGGTGTTGCTGGAAGCGATTCACATGTGATTTCAACTTTGGGAAGATGTTCGAATATTATAGAATCTGAAAATACTCTAGATGATATTTTATCTGCTATGAAGCATGAAAGAATCCAAATTCAAAATACTGGTTATGCTACTACAAAAGAAACCATTGAACATTTACGATACAAAGTTGACCATTCTAAGGAATTTATTTACGAATACATGGCACAATTTTATCCACGATCAAAGATCTATCTTTCATTATTACTGCGATTATATGAAAGAAATCCAAACAGCTATCTATGGATTTTATTTTACAAATTTGCAATTTTTGCAATGAAGAGACTTTCGAGAAAAATTAACTTTCAAAATCTTGATCCTTCATTTATGAAGGAGCGAAATCTTGGCACGATGTTCAAGATGTCAATTTAAGATTTTTTCCAAGTAGGACAAGCTAAACTCGATTAATACTTACAGTACATAAAGCTAAATAACTTCTACTTAGAAGAAACAACATGAGTGATCAACAAATCTTAACATGGGAACAGATCGAACAATACGCAACCATCAAGCATCTAAAGAAACAACTAACTAGAAAAGCCAGAAGACAAAGATTGTGTATGAATACTCTAAGGATTTTAATTTTTGGAACAAACCCAAACCATTAAGGATATCCTATCCCATACCTTGTAAAATTTGTAAAAAGGTACAGATACCACCATGGACTTCTATTTGTCATAACTGCATTAGAAATTTCCTATGTTCACCCTATGAAGAAGATAAGGAACCAACTGAACCAGAAGAGGTTGTAGAATAATGTCATGCAAGGTCATTAAGGTTAGAAAGTATTGTAAATGTATTAGGCCTAGAAAACAAACTCATTCGTGAAATAACTAAAGTAAAAAAAGTATGAACTGATTAACTGATTAACATTTGGTCACTAACTTTAATGGCTTGTGTCAAAGGTAATATCTGTACATAAAAAATCTGTCTAAACAGTCTGTAATTAACGTGACAAACTGCCACATAACTTCACTGCTCTCTTAATGATATTGTAGATGATATGAGTTTGGCAATGGAACCGGTCTTAGCTAATCAAGTAATTGAAGAATCAAGCACTCCAACTCAAAAGATTGAAGAGCCTGAACAACAAATTTTCGAAACTAAATTGGGAGAGGTGAAAAGAGAACCCAAAGGTCAACATCTAAGCAAGGATGAAATAGAAAAAAAAGCCAAAGAACTTGCCGAAGAAAGAAGGAAAGTTGAAAAATTTGAAGCTGAAAGACAAAGATTAGAAGAAGAAATCAAAGAGCTAAAAGAACAACTAGCAAGTTTGGCAATTCCGTTGTTGTTCAATAATACAAACTAGTCTTCTTTTTTATCCTCCAACAAATCATAACGCACGTTAATGTTAGTTATGACCCATTCTTGGCCTAGAAAACGATGACGTAAAATGAATTAAGAATTTTCAAGATTAAGATCTGATTTATCTAGAATGTTAACCTCAGTGAATTACGAAAAAATTTCTTCCTAAAGACTCGAAGCCATGCCCTCATTCGTGGAAAGTTGTAGAGGGTGCAGTGGTTTGTAAATTATGTGGCGAAAGAGAAAATACTGAACGTAAACCGTCGACATGGTATAGCATATTTCGTGGCTATTGGAAAGCGATGAAAGAACGATAGATGGCTATTAAACGAATTAAGAATTTTCAGGATTAACAGTTCGTATCAAATGTAATTGAAAAAAAGAGAAAAAGATCAGCGACGTCTTCTCGCTGTTCTTCTGCTAGAAGCTTTTCTTGTTGTTCTTCTCCTAGTAGTTCTTCTTGTAGAAGCACTACGTCTACGTCTTGCCCCTGCCTTTTTTCTTGATGCAGCTTTTGCGGCTGCATTTCTTCTTCTAGTACGAGCGGCTTTTTGGGCAGAAGCACGACGTTGTGTTTTTGTTTGTGCCATTGAAACTATGAGGATAAACTTGCTTTTCTATAGGTGAGATGAAGAAAAATTCACTAATAATTACAGTTAACAGTTATGTAAAACAGATTATTTGTAAATTCTTAACTCTTAGACTTGATTATTTTAATTTTTCAAAGGCGTTTTTATAACTATCTGGTTTTTTTTGGAGTTCGGATTCTATAGCTGTTTTTGAAAACTTGTGTACTGTTATCAAATGATCTATAATATCATCACATTTTTTTTTACAGGTTCTGCACATGTACTTCATATCTTATTCCTAATGCTTCGCCTTTTTACTCTCAATAAAAAGCAATACCACTTTTTAGGCACAAAAATTCTTAATTCTTAGTTTAACATTTATTAGATTTACCACAATTTTTTAAACAAATTTTCATAGAATAACTAGCAAATTTTATTGATTAAAAAGCAGTAATCATCCTATGGCTGAAGCATCTCTAGGGGTATATGGTGCAGTAATAGGAGTGGGAATTGTATTAGCTGTATTAGCATTCACTCTGAGACAAAGACGACCACATGGACCTGAAGAAGTAATATTTGATAAAGAAATAGGATAAGTTGAATTTAGTGATTCTCAAACATTCTATCTTTAGAAAACGATAAAGTCGTAATTCCTTAGTTAGCTTTTCCTACTCTAAGCGTTAAACTCGAGTAGCTTTTAATATGACAAACCGGACAAAAAATTAGGTGACTTGATATTTCAGAAAATGTTACAAATCTAGATTGCACTGGATTGTTTTGTCCTGAACCAGTATTCAGAACAAAAATTGCAATAGAAAAAATGCAAACAGGAGATGTAATAACAGTAAAAGCTGATGATCCAGCAGCAGAAGATGATATTTCACGATGGGTTTCACGAACTGGTCATGAACTTATTGAAATGAAAAAAAATGATAGCGTCATTGAATTTACCATTAAAAAGGTGAAATAATCATGGCTTCAACAGCCATCACCGATACAGAAATTTTAAACAAAATAGGAAATACTCCACTTGTAAAGTTAGATTCTTTATCAAAAGATAACTTGACTTATTTTGCAAAACTTGAAGGACATAATCCATTTGGTTCTGTGAAAGATAGAGCAGCATTTTGGATGATTAAAGATGGCGAAGAAAAAGGAATTTTGAAAAAAAATCACAGCATTATCATTGAACCAACATCAGGAAACACCGGAATTGCATTAACTGGAATTGGTAATCTTTTAGGATACAAAGTTGAGATTGTCATTCCAGAAAAAGTAAGTGACGAAACTAAAGATATTATTCGTTCTCTTGGAGCAAAGGTGTTTGAAACAAGTGATGATCTGTGTCCAAAAGTTGGTGCTGGAACTGATCAAAGCATTGCGTTGGCAACATCCATTGCTTCATCAAGACCCGACACTTATTACTCTCCAAATCAATATGCAAATGAAGCCAACTTTATGGGTCATTACAAAGGAACTGGTCCAGAAATTTGGAAACAAACAGAAGGCAAAGTCACTCACTTTTTCACTGGTGTTGGTACTGGAGGCATAATTACTGGAGTTGGTACATATCTAAAGGAAAAAAATTCAAATGTCAAGATTATTGGATGTCAACCACAACAAAACCACTTAATCCAGGGATGGAGAAATTTTGAAGAATCTGCTAAACCAGACTTATTCCTAAAACGTGAAAATGTTGTTGATGATTGGGTTTCAGTCACAAACGCAGAAGCGTTTGGAGTTGTAAAAGAGGTCTTTGAAAAGGATAAACTTTTGATTAGTCCATCATCTGCAGCTGTCTATGCTTGTATGAAGAAATACAAAATTGATGGACCTGCCTATGTTGTAGGAATATTCGCAGATGATGGAAGAAAATTCAAGAGTGTATATGCTGAACAAAAAGTAATGACTAAAGAAGAATTTGATAATGATCTAAAAGAAGCAAAACACATTTCAGAAATAGCCTACATGTAGCTATTTGTTTTCAGTTAGATACTTATCAACATCTATTGCTGCCATACAACCGTAACCTGCAGCCGTAACTGCCTGTCGGTATCTATGATCATGTACATCTCCTGCAGCAAAAACTCCAGGAACACTTGTTTCAGTGTGGTTCTTCAAAACAATATATCCTTGTCCATCTAATTCCATTTGATCTTGGAATAACTTTGTGTTTGGTTCATGTCCAATTGCAACAAAAACTCCTCCTACCTCAAGTTTAGTTTTTTCATTTGATTGAATATCTTTCAAAATAACATGTTGAACCTTTTCATTTCCATTGATCTCTTCAATTTTTGAATTCCAATGAAACTGAATCTTGGGATTATTGAATGCACGTTCTTGCATAACTTTGCTTGCACGTAATTCTTTTCTCCTATGTACAATATGCACCTTAGTTGCAAATTTTGTTAGAAATGTGCTTTCTTCCATTGCAGAATCCCCGCCACCTGAAACAACAAGTTCCAAGTTCCTGAAAAATGGACCATCACAGGTGGCACAGTATGAAACACCTTTACCCGCAAAGGTTTGTTCTCCTTTCAAACCTAGTTTTCTAGGGTTTGCTCCAGTGCCAATTATGACTGCATCTGCTTGGTATTCAGTTGATGTCGTGGAAACCTTGAATGGTTTATTTTTAAAATCAACTTTAACAACCTCATCATCTACAATAGTTGCTCCCATTCTTTCTGTTTGCTTTCTCCAAATCATCATCAAATCAGGTCCCATAATTCCATTTTCAAAACCAGGATAGTTTTCAACATCAGTGGTATTGACTAATTGTCCACCCGGAAGGATTCCAGAAATAATCAAGGTATCATGTCTTGCTCTAGCAGAATAAATGCCAGCTGTATATCCAGCCGGACCTGCACCAATAATTATTACACCATATTTTGTTTTAGTACCGTCAGACACAAAATCATTTTTTTGTCGAATAATTTAAGTCATTCACCAATTGTTAAGAATGTGTTGATGTTTGTCACATAACTTGCCAACTTCTAATTGAGAATAAAGTAAATCCTTTTGCCAATGTGCATTAAAAAGTCTGCAATCCTGCTTATCACAAAATGGCTCACCTGTTTGAAAATAGAATATAGATTGCATTAGATACCCTTCAATAATTTTTGAAAGTCTCTGGTCGTGATATTCCAGATAAGTTCCTTTGTATTTTTTCTTTACAGAATTAATGTTTACCCCTTTTGTGAAATTTGAAAGCAAATCAAAATAATATTCTCTAGGTTTTGCTGGCGCCTCAATAATTCCAGTCGTAGATATAATTGATGGATTTGAACCTATTATTGCTCTTCCATGATATCTAAAATCACTTTGATCATATGTACATGTTAGTTTGTTTGTAAAAACTATGTGTAGTTGATCTAACGATGCTTCATTACTTGGAATCAAACTTGCAATTACTTTTTGAAATTCAAATCCATCATACAGTATAATGTTTTCTGTTGTAGCTGTATCAACAATATTTGATTTTTCAAAAATTATTTCTTCTTTTGTTGGTTCATGTTTTTCAAATGGTTTTCTAGTTTTGTAAATTCTGCAGGTAGCAATTTCTTTTGCAGTTGTATCATTCGCATATTTGAAAATATTTTTTCTAACTTGAACTGCCACAGAAAAAGTATTTTTTAAAAAATCGGATAATCTTGAAATGTCTATTTCAGGAACAGAAGGTTCGTTGTAAAGGTAAATCGTTGAAATTTTCAATAAATTGTATTAGATAAAGTGAGTTTATCTGCCTAACTCTTTAATTTTTGATGCAGTAATTTCGGCTGCTTTCTTACCAGAAAATAGCATAGAGCCAAAAGTTGGTCCCATTCGTGCAAGTCCATGAGTTTCTGTGACAGACATTCCAGCAATTATCAGCCCTGGGAAAACTTCTCCTGTTTTTTCAACTACTTGATCTTCTCCTTCAGTAACATTCATTGGATTCATTCCTTTCCATTTCACTAAACCTCTATCAACAAGTCGTTTTACTGCAACAGAATCATGTCCTGATGAATCAATTACAATTTTAGCTTCTAATGCAATAGGATCAACACATGTGATATTTCTTGGTAATGCAGATACTGGCATCCAGTTAACAACAACTCCTGAAACTCTGCCATTTTTCAAAACCAAATCATCAAATTTTGTAAGATTGAGAAATTTAACTCCTGCGTCACAGGCTCCTGCAATTAGTTTTGACACTGCATGTGGTCCTGGAGTGAGATACAAACCATCCATTACTTTTTTGTATGGTATACCTAATTCATCCCAAATTTTTTGTGCTGGCTCTCTAACAGTAACTGGATTCATCATGTAACCACCTAACCAGTATCCTCCACCTAGGTAGTTGTTTTGCTCAATTACCAAAACTTTGAAACCCATACTTGCTAACTCTCTGCTGGCAGTTAATCCTGCAGGCCCTGCACCAATAACAATCACATCAGAATTTGCTCTGTCAACTAACACTGAATGAAATTCATTAGCAATAGCTATAGTAATATCAACTTCTTTAACATCGGCAAAAATTTTTGAAGATTCTGCGTTTACTGATTCTTGCACGAAAACAATCCAACTTGGAACCCATTAATAGTTTCCCAAAAAATTGGCTTTTCATTTAATTAGGTGATACCAACTGATTTTAGAAATAGAATCTAAAATTAAACCAAAGTAGGTACTGGGTCTTAATAGATTCAATAACTTTTGCCTCAACTCATTTTAGGATTATAAAAACCATCTA
>DRGT01000132.1 GCA_011055585.1 Candidatus Nitrosopumilus sp.
AATCTGATTTTAATTCATTTTTCCAAACTTCTACTAGTTCCTCATAATTTTTTGGAGTGTACTTTCTTCCTCTCAAATAATCAAACGTTTTTTCATCCGGAATAATCAATCCAGCTCTTGCACCTGCTTCAACTGACATGTTGCATATTGTCATTCGTTGCTCCATTGAAAGATCAGTGATTCCTTGCCCACGATATTCAATAACTGTGCCAGTTCCACCGCCAGTTCCTATATTTTTGATAATTGATAGTATGATGTCTTTAGCAGTCACGGCAAACGGGTTTTTTCTCTTTCCTTCAACCCTAATTTCAAATGGTTTCAGTTTTTCAAGCCAGAGGGTTTGAGAAGATAATACATGCTCTACCTCACTTGTCCCTATTCCAAATGCCAAAGCACCAAATGCCCCTTGAGTGGAGGTGTGGCTATCACCACAAACAATTGTAGTGCCAGGCAACGTGATTCCTAATTGAGGGCCAATTACATGTACAATTCCTTGGTATGGGCTATTGATGTCAAAGAGATTGATTCCAAAGTCTTTGCAATTTTTTTCAAGAGCCTGAATCTGTATAGCAGATGTTTGATCAATTATTGATAATTTTCTATCGTTGGTTGGTACATTATGATCCATCGTCGCTATTGTTAAATCTGGACGCCTAACCTTTCTGTGGTTGATTCTTAATCCTTCAAATGCCTGAGGCGAAGTTACTTCATGAACCAAGTGTCGGTCAATGTATAAGAGTGAAGGACCATCTTTCTTTTCAACAACTACATGAGAATCCCATATCTTTTCAAACAATGTTTTGGACATAATTTTAGAGCCTATGGTTTGAATTTAAAGAGACCGCCAGCTGCAATGATTTTTCCAATAATTTCAGAAAATGGTTTCATTTGATATGTTTTGTTTTTTGTTAAATTTTTAATTTCGTTTTTTTCTGTGTTAATTTCTAATTCATCACCATTTGTTATATCGTTGTATGTGGACTCGTCAATTTCTATTGGTAAAAGAAAAGCGCCATCAACTGAATTTCTATAAAATATTCTTGCAAAAGATGGAGCAAGTACTGCCTTTATTCCAGAATGAGATAACGCAATTGGTGCGTGTTCTCTTGATGAGCCACAACCAAAATTTTTTCCAGCGACTATGAAATCCCCTTCTTTTACTTTTGTATGAAAATCAGGATCAATTCCTTCCATAGCATGTGTTGCAAGCTCATCATAATCGTGAAGTTTAAGATAAGTTCCTGGAAGAATTACATCAGTGTCTATGTTATCACGTTCGTATTTGATTACGTTTCCTTTCAATTCAAGTCCCTCGGGTCAGTAATTTTTCCTGTTATAGCTGATGCTGCAGCTACTAATGGAGATGATAGATATGTTTGAGATTCAACATGTCCCATTCTTCCTGGAAAATTTCTGTTTGTAGTACTGATACAGATTTCTCCTTTTGCAAGAACTCCCATATGAGCACCGCAACAGGCACCACATGTGGGAGGGCCAACTGTAGCTCCTGCATCAAGGAAAATTTTGATAAATCCCTTTTCCAAAGCCTTTTTGTAAATTGAAATGGCCGCAGGCAAAACCTCAGTTCTAATCTTTACTTTTTTTCCTTTGAGAATTTTTGCAACAGCTTCTAAATCTTCAAGTTTTGCACCAGTGCATGAACCAATGTAAGCCTTGTCAAGATCTACTGATGGTGCTTCTCTTACAACACTGATATTTTCTGGAGAGAATGGTTTTGCAACTATTGGCTCCATCTCAGATGCTTCATATTCAATTGTTTGTGCGTATTCTGCATCAGAATCTCCATGTATTGGAGTGAAGTTGGTTGCACCACGAGCTGCTAGATAATCCATTATTTTTTGATCAGGTTCAATAATTCCATTTTTTGCTCCAGCTTCTGTGGTCATGTTTGTTAGTGTAAGGCGTTCGTCAACTGACATTTCATCAATTCCAGTTCCAGTAAACTGCATTGCCTTGTATGCTCCACCATCTGTTCCGATATCTCCAATGATTTTCAAAATGAAGTCCTTTGCCATAACATGTTCAGGTAATTTTCCGTTTAGTTTGAAAAGAATTGTTTCAGGCACTTTGAACCAAATCTTTCCATTTAACAATACATAGGCAATATCAGTGTGGCCTAAACCACAAGCAAATGCGCCAAGAGTACCTGTAGTGTTTGTATGAGAGTCTCCACCCACATAGACTTCGCCTGGCAATACCATTGCTTCTTCATGAGATAGTGTATGACAAATTCCATACTGACCCATTCCATACTTGAAGTGTTTTTCAATACCATAATTTTTTGTAAAATTTGATAGTTTCACAATATTTTCTGCAGAAACCTTTTCAGCTGATGGAACAAAATGATCTTCAGCTACCCAAACTTTAGAAGGATCCCATAATTTGTCAACGTTAATTCCTTGTTTTTTTAATTTATCAAATACCTTAATGACACCGGGTCCTGATACATCGTGCATCATTACCTTGTCCACATTTACGAATACAACATCATCTGGGGCTAGTCTTTCACTACCTGATGCGTGAGCGAGAATTTTCTCAGTAATATTCATGATCGAAAAACCTTTTTCTTGAGATTAAAAGGTTTTCAGAACAGTAAAAAATGAAAAGAGGTGAAATTAAACCATGACACTAACAGTATCTGCCATCAAAGCCGAAAGACAAACTAAGAAATTTGATATTTTTGAGGTCATGGAAACGACATTACAAAAAAACAAGATTTCTTTACAAAACGGAGATGTTTTAGTTATTTCAAGCAAATATGTTTCAAATTCTCAGGGAAGATTAATTGATCTGGAAAATGTTAATGTCTCTAAATATGGAATAGAATTATCAGAAAAATTTCAAATAAAACCAAAAATTGCTGAAGCGATAATTCGTGAATCAGATTTAATTTTTGGTGGAATTTCTGGCTTTGTTATAACTTCATCTGATAACATCATGGCTCCAAATGCCGGTATTGACAAATCAAATGCAGAAAAAGGCAAAGTGATTCTTTATCCAGAAGATCCTTATCTAGTCGCAGAGCAAATTAGAAGAAAAATTTTCTTAAAACATTTGGTTCATGTTGGAATAATTATTGTTGATAGCAGATTAATGCCAGCTAGAGTTGGAACCACTGGGGTAGCTATTTCTTGTGCTGGTATAGAACCAGTAAATGACATGAGAGCAGAAAAAGATCTTAATGGAAATCCTTTGAAAGTGACTTTTCAAGCAGTGGTTGATAATTTAGCTTCAATAGCAAATCACAAAATGGGAGAAGGTTCTGAATCAAAACCATTTGCAATAATTAGAAATTCAGATGCAAAGTTAACTGATAGAAAAATTAATCCGAATGAACTTACCGTTTCACATGATCAATGTGTTTACGTTAGAGGATTAAGAAACTCACCTCAGAATTCATAATCTTTTTTATTGAAGATTAGTATTTTCGTTGCTCTGCTTTAAATAGAAGTTTTTCTGAGCCCAAGATAATGGAATATCTAACTCAATATCCAAAATCAATATCATTATTTGATGGAATCAAGGATTCAATTAGAATAGATAGCAAACAAGGCGTAGAACAACTACACATTGTTGTAAAGAAAAGTTTCGATGAATTAATGAAAATTTTTACAATTGAGGGATTTACCAAAGTAAAATTTGAACACAAGCAACCTAATCAAATAGGACACGGTTTGAATCTTAAACTCAAAAAACCATGGGAGCTTCACGTAAGACTAGTAAATATGAAAAAAGGCCTCATTGCAATTCATGCGGAAGTTGAGGTTTCTCGAGATTACTTGCAGCATCTATTTTGCCAAAGAACTCCAGTAATTTATGAAATTGAAGCGATGTTAAAAAAACATCAAGTTGATTGTAAAATTTGGAATGAACGAATTCAAAAATATGTTCATACTGTTTTAAACAATTACAAAATAAAGCTGGCAACTCCAAACATACCAGTGTTTGCATGGAAGCCTATGCTTTTTGTAATTGGTACAGTAAGTTTATTTTATCTTTGGAAGTATCTTAACACAATCTAGGAGTTCTAATCTTCTAAAAAGGTACTAGGAAAATCATTTTCTAATTATCTTTAACCAAAAGTCATGCATTGCTCACATTCACAGCTTGGTTGCTGTTTTGATTTTGCAAGACATTTTTTATGTTGTCCTGCCTGGCATTGAACACATGTCTGTTCCATGTTTTCAACTGTTGAGTATTTTTTAGATTGATCAAAACCAAAACCGCCATCTTCTGGACCCACCATACCAATTTTTACTAGTACTTGTATTTTAAACAAATGCACTTTTTTTCAAAATTTTTAGAACCTTTAATTACAATTTTTGAGCTTTTGAAAGAATGAGTGACAAGCCACTCGAAACTCATTTAACATATTTTGGAATTTCTCCATGGGAAATTGAGGTAGTTTATGGACTTTTGAATTCCAGATTCAAGGTTATTCAAAATGAGATTGAAAATGAAGAGGATTCTGAGCTTGCCAGCATGTTAAACATTGACATTCCATTGCCGTTTAATGAAGAATTTTTCAAATGGTTTGAATATAGTAGATGGGATAAAATGAAATTTCTTTTCAAAGAAATGAAAAGAAGACGGGGAGGTAAACATGCAATTAAAATTCAAATCAATTTTTCAGGAACCCCAAAAATTAGTTTTATTGTAGATTCTAATGAAAAACAATGGTATGAAAAAGCTGTAGAAAAAATTGATTTTGTTTTAGAATTATTACCTTTTCATCTTGAACCAGAAAAACTACCAAATGATGTTACTCGTGTAGTTTATCATTTTGATTTGGAGCATGTACGATGGAGACTAAATATAGCCTATTCTGGCCAAAAAAAGTTTGAGTTAAAAAATAATTCTTGGCAGCTAGTTACTTGAGATCTTTCTCTAATGGTTCTAGTAAGGAGTGAAGTTCTTTGTATTTGGTTTCAATAAATTCTAAAGAATCGGCCAATTTTTTTGATTTGCCATATTTATAGCGAATTAATTCTCTATGGTGCCAAAAATTTTTTCCACCTTCAACTGAAATTGTAGTAAAATAGTCAGTTCCCTTTAGAGAATCTGGCAGTTTAGTATCATATGGGAAAAGCAATTCAAGAATAAACCATTCATCACCATCAGGATAATCAGAGCCTGTATATATATCAAAAAAAATATGTAGCAAATGAGATTGCATTAGACCATCGTCAGAAATTATTGGATGTTTAACACTTGATTTTTTAAAATCAAGATTAATAAGTTCTGGTTCAAAAAATCCTTTGATTATAGATTTTCTAAATATCTTGTTTGCTTCAATAATGTTCAACGATAACGTGATCTTTTGTTCAACTTGCTAATAATCTATTAGGTGATTTTAAAGTAGAAATTGTTCTAGACTTGTAACGAATCTAATAGTTTTGAAACATTTGTAAGTGGTTTTCTGTCTTTTGAAATTCTCTGTTTTGCTGGCGGGTTTTCAAGATAATTTGGAATTTTATCCATTAGTCTTTCTCCATAACTGGAAATTATTTCATTTTTGTAAAATATTCCAATTGGGATACTGGCTCCCCATTCCAGTGATTTTATCAACGCCTGGCTGAGCTTTTCGTTTAGTTCAGCCTCTTCATTGTAATGAACGACCGGATCATACCTCTTTTCTTCTAATTTGTAAATTCTAGAGTGTCGTTCTAGTGCCTCTTTTTCAAGGTCTTCTCCAGCATACCAATCTCTTGTGTTAATGTCATTGTATGTAGGACAAGGTTGTAAAACATCCAAAAATGCTAAACCCTTGTGTTGTACGGCAGCTTTAATCAAATCTTTGAGGTGTCTTACATCATAAGAGTATCCTCGTGCAACAAAGGTAAAACCACTTGCAACAGCTAAACCAATTGGATTAACATCATAATTGGTGTTTGGTTTTGGGAGTGATTTTGTTTGCTCACCTAGTTTTAGAGTTGGAGATGCTTGGCCTTTTGTTAATCCATAGACACCATTATCAAAAATGATGTAGGTCAAATCTACATCTCTTCTGCCAGCTGCTACAAAATGTCCTGCGCCAATTCCTAAACCATCTCCATCTCCTCCAACTGCAATAATTGTATTATCTGGATTTGCAATTTTTGCTCCTTGAGCAAAAGGCAATACTCTTCCATGTAGTGTATGAATACCATATACATTGATGAAATGCGAAGTTTTTCCAGAACAGCCAATGCCAGAAAATATTGCTGCCTTATCTCTTTGGATATTCATTTCAGCAAGTGCCATTTGAATTGCATTTACAATTCCAAAGTCTCCACATCCAGGGCACCAATCATTATGAAAATCAGTTTTGTAATCTGAAAGTTTAAGCGCCATGTGTTAATACCTCTCTCTTGTTTGCTTTGTTTTCAATGATTTTTTTCAATGAATCATAAATCTCAGTACAAGTCATGCCCCTTCCAGTATATTTTAGAATAAAATGATCTACATCCCGTCCCAGATTTTGTTTGAAAATCTGACCAAGCTGACCTGTGTAGTTTGATTCTATATCTATTATGGTTTTGGCACCTTGCAACAAAGACTTTGCATACTCTGTTGGAAATGGATGTAGAAGCTTAAACTGAATGAATCCTACATCTTTGCCTTCTTCTTTGAGCATTTCAAGTGCATCAATAATTGGCCCTTTTGTAGAACCCCAACTAACTATGGTAAAATCATGAACGCCAAAAGAAACAATTTGTTCCTCTTTTGGAATTTTTTTAATAATTAAGTCAAGCCTTGACATTCTCTTGTCCATCATTTTGACTCTCCCCACAGGATCTTCTGAGATGTGGCCATATTCATCACTCTCATCTCCTGTATTCCAAAAAATTCCATTTTCAAGGCCAATTTTTGATCTTGGGGAAATTCCGTCATCTGTTAATGCAAATCTTTTGTAATCATCTCCTTCAATTTTTTCCAAAAGTTTTCCTCTGTCAATAGTTACTTTGTTTGGATCAAATCTCCTGCATGTCAAAACGGAGCTTGACAAAAATTTGTCCATCATGTGAATGACTGGAACCTGGAACACATCTGCGTAATTGAAACACAAAGCTGTATCATAGAAACTTTCTTCAATATCTCCTGATGCATAAACAACTTTTGGAAATTCCCCGTGTCCTGCATGAATTGCAAATAACAAATCATCTTGCCCATGTCTTGTTGGAAGGCCAGTCGACGGTCCACTTCTTTGATACAAAGTTATCACAATTGGAACCTCGTTAATTCCTGCCCATCCAATAGCTTCTGCCATCAAAGAAAATCCCGGACCAGAGGTAGATGTTGATGAACGTGTCCCTGTCAGAGAACTTCCAATCATCATTCCAATAGCCGATATTTCATCTTCTGTTTGAATTACTACTGTAGAGCCAGGTCTGTCTCCTTCAATCTCATCTAAAATTTCATTCTCTTCTAAATACATACTTTCGTCTGAAGCTGGAGTGATTGGATAGTAAGGTTGGAATCTACACCCACATACTATCTTGCCAATTGCAGTTCCTTGATGACCCTGTACAAGAATAGTATGAGGTTCTTTCTTTTTTTCGGTGAGTGAATAATCGAAATTGTTGAATTTTGCTGTTGCGAGATTATATGAATAGTTTGAAGCTTGTTTGTTTAGTTCTGCAATTTGTGGTTTTTTTGCAAATATTGTTTCAATTGATTTTGAAAGATAGTCTGGAGGCATTTTTAGCAATCCCAAGGACAATGAAACTCCAATTACGTTGAACATTCGAATCAGTCCTTTTAATTTTGGATTATCAGATTCCTCTGCTAATTTTGAAAGAATGTCCCTAAAAGAAATTGGGTAGATATTAACTCCCTTTTCTTTAGCTATTTCTAAAACTCCAGCTACGGTAAATGGTTTGTTTTTAGCCTCAAGTTCCTTGTGTAGTCTGTCTTTAAAGTGGGAATCGAGAGTGTTTACTTCATCAGAAGTAATTTTTTCCAAATTTGTATCGTAAATCAGTGCACCACCTGAAATAACCTCATCATAATGTCTGAAAATTGTATCTGCATCATATGAAACCATTATTGTAACGTCGTTAAGATTTGAGTGAATCTTTTTGTCCGAAACTCTTACAGCAAAATAGCTGTGTTCACCTTTAATGTTTGAATAAAATTCTCTTTTTCCAAAAACATTGTAACCCATTTCTGCACAAACACGTAAGAAAATGTTTGCACCTGTTTCTACACCACTACCCTGTGGTCCACCAATTAACCAAGTAATGTCAGTACTCATAAAGCTACACCGATTCTATTAGATATTAATAATCTCCGAAATTGAATGTTTTAACCACCAGTTGCTGCATCAAATAATGCACACTCACATTTATCACGTTCACCACAATAAGGACACACGCAAACACATTTTTCGATCGGGTTTGCACATTCTACGCAAATTGCAAATTCTTCTTCAGAATCGTCAGGACCCATCTAATATAGATGCAAAGAAATCTTATAAATGGTTTAAGGCGGCTTAGTCAATTTGAAGTCAGGATGACGAAACCCAAAGTTTTGCTTACACGAAAATTGCATGATTTTGCTTTAAAGGAATTAAAAAAACATTATTCCATTCAAGTTTATTCTGGAAAAATTCCGATGCCAAAGAAGAATCTAATGCAGAAAATTAAAGACAAAGACGGATTGATTTGTTTTCCTTACGACACAATTGACAAAGATGTGATTGAATCTGCAAAAAAACTTCGAGCCATTAGTACCTTTAGTGTTGGATATGATCAAATTGATGTAAAACATGCAAAAAAGAAAAAAATTCGAATTGGATATACTCCTGAAGTTTTAACTGAAGCCACTGCAGACCTTACATTTTCATTAATTTTGGATTTGCT
>DRGT01000133.1 GCA_011055585.1 Candidatus Nitrosopumilus sp.
TCCAGTTCCCATTGGCCCACAAAGCCATTTAGAGCCATTAAAGGACATAAAATTACATTTTGTTGAATTTACATCAAAATCTCCAATACAGCCAATTGTTTGCGCAGTATCAAGAAAGTATGGAATGTTCTTCTTTTCTAAGATTTCACCAACTTCTTCGACTGGAAGAATTGTACCAGTGTTGTACAAAGCATGGCTGAGCGAAACAAGCTTTGTGTTATTATCAATCATGTTTTGAAGATCATCCATACTAAAAAAACCAGATTCATCCACTTTGAGACTTTTGATTTGTGCTTTTTTTGATAATCTCAACCATGGATAATAATTTGCATGATGCTCGTGTCCCATTCCCCGAATAATGATATTTGAGTTTGAATTAAATGATAATCCATTTGCAACTGCATTTACACCATCAGTTGTACTTTGAGTAAGAATAATTTCTTCTGGTTGACACTTTACCAATTGAGCAATTACTTTTCTTGTGTTTCGTAGTTTTTCAGTCACAAAAGCTTCAGAATCAATAGAATCTGGACCGACTACATTGTAAGAAATTAGAAAGTCTGTCATTGCTTTAATGCTGGTAAATGGGATTAGAGAAACAGATGCATTATTAAGATAAATTTTACCATCGTTTGGAAAATCATTTGAAATATCTTCTTCTAAATTCATTCTTATATCAGCTAAAGGCTTGTTCAATGTTGGATAAAAATCCTGATCAAAGCTCATTGATTGGAATTTCTGAAGCAAGAAAATATTTGAATAAAAATACACTAACAGCAGTTTTATGTAGCGAACCATTTGCAAAGGCTGCATTTCTTAGTAAGTTAATTGACCAGACCGATACTCCGATAATTTATCTTGATTTTGATTTGTTGTATAGTGGTTATGTAAATTCAGAAATGTTACCCAAAAACGCAAATGTTTCTTTGTTTGCTCCTTCAAAAGATGATTGGAATGCAATTCTAAAGAAGATTTTATTGATGATATTAAATCAGAAATCAGTTGTAATCATTGATTCTTTAAATGGATTATACAATTTGTTTGATGGAAAATACATTGGTAGACTAGTAAATGCATATATTATGTTGTTAGTCTTTATGGCAAAAGAATCTGGTTCTAGTGTTTTGTTTTCAAGCATGGTTAGAAAAAAAGAGAAGGAAGGTTGGGTCTTATCCCCAACTGGTAGACGTATTGTTGATACAAAAATGACAAAGATGTATCTGAAAAAACACAATTCTGAAATAACAATGCAAGTTATTGGTGATGATGAAGCCACAGTAGATTCAATTAAAATAATTTAGAATTTTTTTAGAACTAGTTTTGCGATCAGCAAATCAAACACTGTTATAACATTCTCTAACGCCGTTATAATCTGAGGTTTTTGGGTAAGTTATATTAAGATCTAGAAACAAAAAACATTCGTAATGCCAGTAGCAATATTACCAGACATTAGTGAACAAATGTGCATTGGATGCGCACTATGCGTAGAAATCTGCACAACTTTGGGACCTGATGTACTCAGAGTAAAACCTGTTGAAGGCTGGAAAAGAGGTAAAGCATTCGTATTTTATCCAGAAAGATGTATCTCCGACGGAGCATGTATTGGAGTTTGCCCAACAAAAGCAATCTTTTGGATGAGACCTATGGACTTTACAGTTGGACAACCAGTTCCACTCTACAAGAATTCAGTCTTCGTAAAAGGTTGGACTGAATTAATCGACTAATACGGTTCAATCAATTTAATTTCTTTTTAAAATACCTAGACTTATTTATTTGATCTGTGAATATTTGTACCTGTTTTAGAAATTGTTTTCATTTTAACTCTGAAAAAAAAAGTCGTATCAATTGTTAATTAAAAAAGAAAATATGGCTTTTAGTGTTGATGGCCGCAACCACAAGAATCATGACTTGCTTCTGTTTCATGTGATTCTTTACTTGCACACCTAGAACATTTGTTTGAACCCGTAGGAGAAAAGAATCCAATTCCACATGATACACACTTTATACTTGGCATGCAAAAACTAACTAATGCCAGTATTTATTGTTACTGACTGTTTTGTGACATCCACAGAAACAATGATCATGCCTTAATGCCGTATAATTCTGTATAGATTACCAACACATCAGAATTTATCATATCATTTGAATTACAGTGGTAACTATTGGAACCAAAAAGAATATGACCATAAACAATTGGAAAGCCGTATGGTATTTGAGGCAATACTATATCTTGCAATATTGATAGTTGCAGCCAAATTATTTGGCGAAATTATGCATAGAATTAATCAGCCTACAATTCTAGGAAATGTCCTTGCAGGAATAATTGTTGGTCCTGCACTTTTTGCGATTGTCCAACCAATTGAAGCAATTGAACTTTTCATCTCGATCGGAGTTTTCTTCTTATTCTTCCTGATCGGTCTTGAAGAAATTGATCTTGCTGGATTATTTAGAGTGATGAGGGGCAGAATATTTGCTGGTTCTATAGTTGCATTTTTGATACCATTTGTTGTTGCAGGTCTTTTTGGATTATCTTTAGATATGAATTTTGTAAAATCGTTTGCAATTGCAAGTGTCGTTGCTGCTTCTAGTCTCGGTGTTACAGCCAAGATACTAAGTGATCTTGGAAAGTTACGATCAACTATCGGTCTTGAAATTTTTACTGTAGCTGCAATTGTAGAATTTATTGCAATTATTGTTACTAGTGTAATGATTCAACTCAATACAAGTGAGACTCAAGAGTTTTCAGAATTTTTGTGGTTATTTGCAAAGATGATAATATTTTTTGTTGTAGCTGGACTTGTTTCAGTTTTTATCTTGCCACGTTTTTTCCGTATAATAA
>DRGT01000134.1 GCA_011055585.1 Candidatus Nitrosopumilus sp.
AAACTTCAGATATAATAGAATTTGAAGGACTAAAATTCACAGTTACTAATCCTGGTGGAATTCAAATTTTTGATGGAACATTATTCCCTAGTATTGGTGGCGTTAATACTGGTGTAAGAGGTGGTGACTTTAATCAATATGAAGATGCACAATTTATCACAAATCTATTCATGGATATAGTTTCTCCAAGTTATGGTATTCACACTATTAGTGCTGAATACGGAACACAAACTGCTACAGCTACTTTTGATCTCAATGAAGATGTAAAAGAAGATGTACTTATTTCCTTGACAACTGACAAAGAAGTATATGGAATAGGCGAAACTGTAAAAATTTCTGGTAGATTAAATAATTTGTTCTTAGACACTTTAGATCTTGAAGTTCTTCAAACACAAACTTTTGCTCTAGACTTTGATCCTTCCAGAATTGTAAAAGATTTGACCTCAGTAAGATTAGCTGGAGACAGTACATTCAATTATGAATTTAAAATTCCAAATAACGAAAATAGCTTTGGCGGTTTCCGGGTTACAGTATCAAAAGATGTTGGGGCTGCAACCACTAAATTTTTTGTCGTTGAAAATCCAGATGAATATGAAGTTTTACCTATAGAAACAATTTCCGTCACAACGGACAAAACAATTTATGATATTGGTGATACCTTGAAGATTTTAGGTAGAGTAGGTGACATTCAAACATCGAGTACTTTTCAAACACCTGTGGTTGATATTCAAATAACAGGTGAAGATGGCTCCCAAATAATAATTAAAACACACAAACCTACTTCAAATAAACCAACAACCGCTTTTTTCTTTCTAACTGCTGTTCCAGATATAGTTGGAAGTTTTAAGGTAGAACAACCTCTTTTCAATAATATTTTTGAAGAAGGAACTTACAAAGTTAAAGCAACATATGCAAATGGAAAGTTTACTGATACAACCACATTCACAGTAGTAGACCCACTAAACATTCAAGACGACTTTCTTTTGCAATTAAACAAAGAAGTTTTTGGTTTGGGAGAAACTGTATTGCTTGATGGAATTGTTCCAGGAATTTCTCAAGGAACTGGAATCCAAATCATATTAATCAAACCTGATGGAGACACTGACAAATTTGGCACATTAGCAGATCAATCTAGATTTTCCTGGAGTTGGGAAACCCCCAGATTTGAAAAAACACCTTCAATTGAAAATGATAGAGTTTTGTCTTTTAGTAACTATGGAGTTTATCAGGTAATTGTTGGCTCTGACTCTATCAATGCAAACATTTTCTTTAAAGTTTCATCAAATCCAGAACAAGACACTTTACAAATTGAACCATTATCCGTTACTACTGACAAAGCAGTCTATAGTGCAGGAGAAACTATGAAGGTTATTGGAACAGCGATTAAAAGAGTACAGGGAACTGAAGGACTAGTTGTTCAAGAAAGAGCACAAATAATAATTAAAGATGGAACTTTCCCATTCAATCAAATCTTAGATTCATCAGTTTATTTGGATACTGGAGGACGCTTTGAAAGCTCATTTGTTCTTCCAGTAACTGTTTTCAAAGAAGGAAACTACAAAGCAACTGCCATTTATCAAGGATTAAGAGCTGAAACATTATTTTCAGTAGATAATGATTTTAACATTGGTGGAGATGTTCCTTTGGCAATCTTACTAAATACTGACAAAGAGGAATATGGAATAGGTGATACAGTACAAATTACTGGAAGACCAACTAAGATTGTATATCTGGAAAACATTTCTGTTACAGTAGTTCAAGAAGATGAATTACAACTCACATGTGGCTCATTCATCTGTGGCCGACCTGGAGCTACGACACCAGTCGTCACAGATCCTTCTGGTGCATTTACTCATGAATATACCATCCCATCAACAGATGATGCTAAAGGAGTATACGAAATAATTGTGGATACTGAATTTGGAGTATTTTCATCTTCATTTTTAGTAACTGAACAAGCTACATTAGAAAAAGAACTACGAGAACAATTAGAAAAAGGAAAAAGAATTACTGAGAAGGTTAATAGAATTCCAGATACTTTTGTGCCAATTTTTGTTGCTGAAAAAACCTTAGATGGTGAAGAACTAGTACCTAGAGTTCTACAAGGATTACTTTTGACACCAACCCGTGGTGAAGAAAGCAACGTTAACATCAAAATCACAACAGAGGATGGTACTTGTATTATCGGCCAAGAATCTGGTTGTATGGTTTCTGATTCTACTCGTGCACCAGGAACAATTTACCAGGTTGTAGAGATTGACGGTAAGACCTACAATGTACGTTATAGTGGTCCTGATGCAAGATTAGAAAAATTCACTATTTTGCCAGAATCATCTATTGAAACTTTGCCTGATTCCACATGGAATGTTGAAGTTATAAAAGATGAACAACCATCTCGATTATACTATAAGATAACTTACATCACTATTGAGTAAACTCTAATAGCTAATACCTGTAAAAAATCTAGAATTGAGAATCCAAGTATTAATGTTAAAACAAGATGATCCTAAAAAATGCACTGCCGCAAAACTAGTAAAGTTTGGATTAGCAAATAATGTTCATAAAACATCGAACAAAACTTTGGTATTGGATCCTTTTGCAGAAAAAACTCTATTAAATAAAGATAAAAAACTAATCAGATCTGTAACTGGCATCGATTGTTCATGGAGTCTTGCAGACAAAACCTTTGTAAAAAAATTCACAGGAATTAGAAGAAAACTTCCCCCATTGTTTGCTGGAAACCCTGTAAACTATTCAAAATTAAATAAGTTAACAACGGTTGAAGCAATTTCCGCTGCACTTTACATATTGGGTCATCAAGACCTGTCCTTGAAAATGCTTGATAAATTCAAGTGGGGTCACACCTTTTACGAATTAAACAAGGAACTATTAGATGAGTATTCAAAACTAGAATCTGAGAATAAAATTAATTCTATATTGCTTGATTTTGGAATTTCACTATAGAAAAATTGAAATTAAGTTAAAACTACTTCAAGATAGTGTGCGAGCTGGAGCACGACACGCTGCTACGGCAGAGGAAACTCCTCCCTCCATACAGGAAATGTGATTCAGAGATGAATAATCAGAGATGATTGGCAACAGTTCAGAAATTAATCCAATCTGGAGCACTATGATGGCAAAACCTGAGATTTCCAGTAAAGGAATGAAAAATCTGACCCACATGGAGCAAGGCCAAACAGAACTATAGGTTCTTGTACCGAGTTCAGGTAGGCTGCAAAGCGAAATATCGTGAAAACAGAAGGAGGGTTACTCCCAGCACGCACTAATCTTTCTTAAATCCTTTAGGCATAGAGCCTTTGGTACTTTGAGATTCTTTTGAAGGCTCTTCAGGTTTTTTCTCATCATAAACACTTCTACTTTTTTGATAATCTGTCTCATCAATTAGTTGTGCTTCACCTCTGACGGTTTGATATCCGCCAGCGCCTGCACTGGTTTGATAAGCTCTTAATCTTGAAGGATCAATTCCTGTTTGTTCTGTTTGTCCCTTTTCTGCTTTTAATTTTCTATTACTAAATATGAAGATTCCAGCGCCACCAATTGCTGCCATCGCTGCCATTCCATAAATGATTCCAACTGGAAAACCCCCAGTGGATGTTGTTGCATAGCCTTCTGGTGGGGTTGGAGTAACACCAATAATTTCAAGACCTGCTAAATTATCAATGGCACCAAATCCTATTACTTGTATATTGGCACTATCTGCAGATTGAACACTTCTTATAATATATTTTCTATCAACTGTAAAGGCTGCTTCTTTTACTTGCTCAACTTGTCTTCCTTCTCTTATACTGCTTTCACCCATTGTATAACCTGAAACCACAAATCCAGAAATTTCTTCAGCTAAACCAAATGTACTCGCATCAACGCTAATTCCTGTTGGGTCAAACAAAAAGTGCCAATTAGGAAGTGGTTGGTTCTTTATTCCATCAGCATTAATCAAAGGTGCATCAAGTATGGAATCCGCTTCAGTTCCGGCAAGGTGAGAATAAACTGTACCTTCATTTTCTTTAATTGCAGAACTTGGTAAATTGATTTCAACACCTTTAACTACAACAGGACCAACTACAGACATTCCACGCCATCCCATGTCAATAAGAGTTCTAATTTGATCTTTTTTGATGATATAACCTGATAATGTACCATCTAGAACTAGTTTATAATCAATAGCAGTGTTTAGTCCTCTTCCTGTCAATTTTACAGAGTAATCTATACTCATATCAGAAATTTTTACACCACTTTGATCATTACGAAATTTTTGATTTAATTTTTCAATCAAATCAGCAACACCTGGGTCAGACGAATCAGCTGTGACTGAATTTGTCCAAGAGTGCTGTCTTAGCAAATCAGCAATTTGTCCACCATCGTTATATTCAATGAAAATGGTTCTTTGATATATCATATAAAAATCGGAAGTTATACTGTCAGGATTAATTCTTGCTTCAAGCTGAGCTGCCCAAGCAGGAGTGCTAGTACTTAAAATAATCAAAGTCGCTAATAATACTGAAAAAATAACAACCTTTCCAGACACGATCTACCACCTAGATATTAGAGTATTAAATCTTCCTTGAAAATATTTTACAAAATTGCCAATTTTTGAAAAAGTAATATTTGGTGACAGTTAGTGAAATGTGAGTTTTAGTTTGGTAAAAAATGTAACAATTCTTGCTGGGGGAACAGGATCTGTAAAATTAGTTCGCGGTTTAGTTTCTCAAGAGACCAATACAAGTGTAGTATGCAATGTAGGTGATAATTATTGGCTTTATGGACTGTATGTGTGCCCTGATATTGATACGATAATTTACGGATTGGCTGATTTGTTAGATTATGAAAGAGGATGGGGCATAAAAAATGACACTTTTAATTTTCTTCGACAAATGGAAGTTTTTGGTGAGGACACTTGGTTTAGAATTGGCGATAGAGATGCAGCTACTAATCTAATCAGGACAAACATGTTAAAGAATGGAAAAAATCTAAGCGATATTACAAAGTGGATGTGTGAGAAATTTGCGGTTAGCGCAAAAATAATTCCTGTCACTGACAACAGCATAGAAACAAGAATTATCACAGACAAGGGAGAACTTCATCTTCAAGAATTTTGGGTAAAGTATAGGGGAAAAGATAAGGTTGAAGGAATTCAATACATTGGAGCTGAGAAGGCTCGACCGAATCCTGAAGCAGTAAATATGATTCATGATTCTGATCTTGTTATACTTGCCCCAGGAAATCCATTAACTAGTATTGGGCCAATGCTGCAAATCAAAGGAATAAGAAAAGAATTATCAAAAATGAAGAAAAAAGTTGTTGCAGTAAGTCCATTAATTGGAGATAAAGCAATTAGTGGTCCTGCAGGAAAGTATATGGAAGCTGCAGGAATAGATGTAAATTCATACGGATTAGCAAAAATGTATTCTGATGTTTGCTCAAACATTGTAATAGATTCCAAAGATAGATTACTTACAAAAAAAATTCAGAACTTGGACATAAGCGTCTATGAGACAAAAATCACTATGAAAACAAAGCAAGCTGAAGACGCATTAGCATCTTTTATTTTAAAACAAGTTCGCGTCTAGTTTGAAAACATCTGCTATAATTCCTGTAAAAACATTTTCTAATGCTAAAACACGATTAGACATTGATGAAGAAAAAAAAATCATTATTTGTAAATTAATGTTTGAAGAAGTTTTACAGACTTTGTCTGTTTCAAATCTAATTGATGAAATTGTAGTTGTTTCAAAAGATGAAGAAGCACTCAAAATCTCAAAAAAATTCAATCCAATTCAACTAGCAGATAATGAAACCGGTGTGAATGATGCTGTTGCCCTAGCTGATGATTATGTAAATAAAAATGGTTTTGATACATCAATTGTATTCCCACAAGACATTCCATCCATGAAAACACAAGATATTGATTTTTTATTACAATTTCAAAACCCACCCAAGTTTTCATTAATAGTTCCTTCGCGAAGATTTGATGGAACAAATGCTCTTGTTCGTATGCCTGTAGATTTAATGAAAACACATTATGATGAAGATAGCTACAAAATCCATCTTACTACGGGCAAATCATATACTCCAAACACTTCATTGGTTTTTGTAAGAAGAATTATGATGGATGTAGACAATATGGATGATCTTCAATTTTCATTATCACAAAATGAAAAACCTAATTTTTCTCAGAAGATTTTACAAATTTTGGACCCCTAAAATAAGAAATTAGCGAAATATTTATAAATAATGATTTAGAAAATGTTAAATACAACTAATCAGGAATTTGGCGATTTGTTATGGTAAAAAGTGTAAACCCAAAAGATAGATGTCCTAGATGTGGGAAAGGTAATCTTGTTACAGATACAAACACTGGTGAAAATTTCTGTGGCAAGTGTGGTTTTGTAATTACTGAAAAAGTAGACGAGTCAGGACCTGAATGGAGATCATTTTCTAAAGAAGAACATGAGGGACGAAGTCGGGCTGGTGTTCCAACATCATTGGCTATGCACGACATGGGGCTTGCAACAATTATTGGACCTACTAACAAAGATGCAACTGGAAAACCATTATCTTCATCAATGAAAAGTACAATTGAAAGATTACGAACTTGGGATAGTAGAAGCCAGGTTCATGAACCCGTTGATAGAAACTTTAGACAAGCTTTTAGTGAACTCGATAGATTAAAAGACAAACTAGCAGTTGGTGATGCAGTAATTGAAAAAGCTGCTTACATCTATAGAAAGGCTCTTGAAAAAGGACTAGTTAGAGGTCGTTCAATTTCAGCATTAATTGCATCAGCTCTTTATGCAGCATGTCGTGATACAGAAACTCCAAGAACTCTAAAAGATGTTGG
>DRGT01000135.1 GCA_011055585.1 Candidatus Nitrosopumilus sp.
AAATATAAGAGTGGAAGTTATTTGACTGCTGACGTGTACTCTTGTAAGCCTTTTGATTGTGATGTTGCTGTCGATTTCTTGCGTAAGTCTTTTGGCTTTCAGGATGTTGATGTTAATGTCATTAAGCGTGGGTTAAAGTTTTCTCGTGTTTTGGACTCTATTCGTTCGAAGCTATAGTGTTGCTTTTTATTCTTTTTGGTGCTATTTTGTTTATTGGGTGTCGTCTGTCTTGTCTTGGGTTCATTTGACTGAATTGCGTTCTTTTGTTGATTTTTCTGACGTGGATGATCCTCCGTCAAATTCTTCTTTTTCTAATTTTGTTGATTACTTGGTTTCTTCTGGTTTTGTTGAGTCTCGTTCTTTTCGTGGTAAAACGTTGTATCGTTTAACTATTTTTGGTTTGTTGCAATTTTCTCATTTTAGTGGTGGTAATGATGGTTTGTTATTGCCTGGCGTATTTTTTGCTAGATAGTTGAGTAATTGTTTTTAGGTGATGTGTAATAGTTTTTTGGGATTTGTTCTTTAAAAAGAAAGAGGAAGTAGATGAAAACACGAAGTTGATGAGATTGATGGTTAGCCACCCATTTCCTGAGCGTTTGTATAAGGTTGTGAAAAAGCATAAAGGAGAGGTATTTGTTGATTCAAAGACGGGAAAAGTTTGGAAAGGAGATAAGAAGTATTGTAGGCATAAGTTGTGGAATCATTCAGGACAGTTTACAGCAATAGATATAAATAGTGTATTGTCTGGATTGTTTTATTGCACGGGGTGCAATAGGGCTGAGACAAAGCCATTAGATGTGGTGAAGTTAGAGGGTGATGATTTGTGAGTAAGAAAAAAGTGTTTGGTTCGACTTATGGTGATGGTAAGAAGTCTCGTTTTTCTGATTTGGGTTATACTAATAAGAAAACGGGTGAAGAGTTAAAGGCTATGGGTGTTAGTGGTCGGGAGTTGTTGGCTAGGGAGGAATCGGTTTTATCGAATAAGTTGGATCCTACTTTGTGGAATCCAAAGGTTCCGGTTTGTTTTCTTGGTTTTATTGGTACTGGTCGTGGTTCTTGGTCTCATGTCGTTTCTTTGATTCATGGTGAGCCTTTTGATAAGGTTGTGTTGTTTGTTGATTATCGTTATGCCGCAAATTTTGAACCGCCTTATCCTCATATTAAAACGGTTGTGTTTCGGCCTTATTCTGGTTTTGCTCATAACGTTTTTACTTTTATGCAGAATATTCCTTTGGATTCTCGTCTTGTGGTTAATTTTACTTCTGGTTCTGGTAATGGTCATATGGCTTTGTTGTTTGCTTTAAAGATTTTGAAGGCCAAGTTTGATTTGGTTGGGATTTTTCGTGGTAAGACTGAGTACTTTTAGTTAAGTTTATATATTCTATTGTTTGCTTTTTTTTATAATGGGTGTTACAATTGATTGGTCGACTGCCTAAGACTAAGTTTAATTTTCTTAGCGGAAAGACAATTACTGAGAATCAAAATAGACGAAGAAAATTATGTACTTGTGGGAATCACTCAACTGCAAAAAATAATGCGGAAAGAAGAAGATGGGATAAGAAAAATGCAGAGTGGTGGAATTGAGTGAGATTTTATTATTAAGGAGTGTGATCTAGTGTGACTAAGGGTTTTGTTGAAGCGATTAAGAAGACGCGTGAGGTTGGTGTTCAAGGTGGTTATTCTGATTTGAATCCTACTTTGGTTCAAGAGCAACAATTGGCTATTAAAGAGAAGCTGATTAAAAAGTATGAGGGTAATAACGCTACTGAGATTTTGCGTGATATGACTTTACAATTAATGGCTTATGTTCAATGGTTGAATGAGCAGAGTGATGGGAGAGCTGGTTATTCTATTATCAAGGCTTCTGAAGTCATTGGTAACAATTTGGATAAAATTCATCGCCATATGGAAGGGGATAAGATCTCCATTGAATCTAAGATTGTTTTGGATTTGGAAGAGGTTCGGAAGAATATTGGAACTGAGTTGTTGAAGAAGACTGTTTCGTCAAAGTAGTGGTTTTTGGTTTTGACTTACGATCAATTTAAAAAACCATCTACTAGTTTTTCTTTGAATAAGGAATCGATTAGTAAGATTAATTCTGATCCTGCTTTATTTTGTAAGGCTTACTTTGGTTTGCCATTGCATGATTACCAAAAGAAGATTATTTCGGATTGTTTGGATTGTAATAAGGTCGCTGTTCGAATGTGTCGGCAGGCTGGTAAATCTACTACTATTGCTGCTTTTTGTTTGTATTGGGCTTTTTTTGTTCCAAACCAAACTATTATTATTGTTTCTGACACGTATCGTGCTGCTGAGCACTTGTTTCAAATTATGAAGGGTTTGGTTAGTAATGCTCCTTATATCTCAAATCATATTACGGAGAATTTTGTTACTAGAATGCGTTGGGATAATGGTTCTGAGATTAAGGCGTTGCCTACTGGGGTGGATGGTCACACGATTCGTGGTTTGACGGCTCACGTTCTAGTTTTGGAGGAGTCTGCTTTTATTGATGATCGGATTGTTGATGAGGTCTTGATTCCGATGACTGCTGCTACTAGTGGTAAGATTATTCAAATTTCTACTCCTATTGGTCGAAACCATTTTTTTGACGCTTTTAAAGAGGATTCTTCTTATGCGAAGCACCATTACTCTTGGGTTGACGCTGTTAATGCTGGCCAGTTGACTAAGGAGTTTATTGAGGAGCGTCGAAAGAATTCTTCAAGTATTGCTTTTGCTAGAGAGTTTGAAGCGTTGTTTACTGAGAGTGAGAATACTGCTTTTCCTTGGCAGGTTGTTTCTCCAAATATTCATCGAGAGTTTTCTATTCCGCAGCATTTTGATGCGATTTCTTCTTCAGGGGATTATTTCATTGGTTATGATATTGGTCGTTTTGGTTCTAAGGCTGTCATTTCTGTTATTTCTAGAAAGGATGATGATAAACTTAAACTTGTTTATTATAAGGAAATGAGCAAGGTTAGTTTTGATGAACAGTTTGTTTGGTTGACTAGATTGTGTAAGCATTTTAATCCTAAGAAGGTTTTGATTGATGCTACTGGCCAGGGGTTGCCTATTGCTGAACGTTTTAAGAATGATAAGGTCACAAAGTTTTTTCCTTTAAAAGCAATTATTTTTGGCACTAAGTCTAAGATGGCTATGGCTTCTTATTTTCGAAAGGTGTTGGAGCATCGGGAGATTGTATTGCCAAATGATAAAAGGTTGTTGGATCAGATTTTGAATCAGGAACATCGCTTGTCAAAGGATGGTCATGACTTATATAATTGTCCTGATGGGGAGAACGATGATATTTTGTGGGCTACTCTGTTAGCTGCTTTTGGAACTAGAAGGGCTTATTCAGATGATATTTCTTATTGTATTGTTCGATAAAAGGGCGTTTTAGGTTCTTTTATGGGTTTCTTTGGGTTCTTTTAGTAACCTTTAAATATTGGTTTGTCCAATAGTTTAATTTGAGAAGAATTTAAAAAGAATTTAATAGGGCGCCCCTATCTTGGGGGGTTCTTTGTTGGTTTCTTGGTTTGCCGCAAAGCAGCCCCCCCTATTTTTTCTTATTTATTTTTGAGGGATTTTTTGCCTAAGAAAAAACAATTTGAAGCTTTAACTAGAGTTAACCATTCTGATCATGGTTCTTATTCTTTTGGTCCTAACAGGTTTGAATATGATAGCGTTAGTCGTTTAAGGCGGCCTAGTCCAAGGGATTTAGAAACTGCTTTTAGACGTTATCCTTTGGCTTTTCGTGGAGTCATGGTTCGGGCTAATGAATTGATTGCTAGAGGTTATGAGATTGTAGCTGAATCAGATGATATTAGAGAAGCAACAGTTAAAAAATTGAAAGCACTTGACTTTAATTCTAAATTACATCAAATTACTATTAATACTCAAGTTTATGGTAATGGGTACTTAGAAATTGTGATTGGAGAAAATGAGGAAGGAAATGAAGATGTTATTGATTTAAGAGTTGTAAACCCAGTATTAATTGATTTTCAACGAAACCAATCTAACCAAATTATTTTTAAGAATGGGCAACCAAACAACTATATTCAATTCCTTCCAAATGTTGCTAGAACGGAGAAGAACGTAATTCCGATTAAGAAGGAATTATTGGTTCATTTAATATTCCATCGCCTTGGAGACGACTTGTTTGGAATGAGTATTTTTGAACCTGCTTTGAAAAGCATTGAGCGTTCTATGAATGTGGAGTCGGCTATTGCTCAAGCGATTTGGCGTCATGGTTTTCCTCAATTAAGTATTGCTGTTGGTGACCCAGAGCATGAGCCGAATAAACAACAGATTGATGATGTTGGCGCTTTGGTTGAGGATTTGAATGTTCGAAATGAATACATTCATCCTTATTGGCAAAAGTGGAGTATAATGGAAGCAAAGACTCCAAAATCATTTAACACTTATCCTAAAACTTTTATTGCTCAAATTGTCGCTACATTAGGTGTTCCAGAACCTATTTTGCTTGGAACTGGTGAAGGAACGAATAAAGCTACTGCTGATGTTCAATCTAGGCACTTTGGTGCTGAGATTAAAGGAATGCAGTGGGGTATTAAAAACGAGGTTGAAAAAAAGTTATTTACTACATTGGCTGAATTGAATAATTGGTCTGAAGTTCCAACCATGGAATGGAATGAAATATTGTCAGCTGATAAGACTGCTGTTGTTGGCCAAGCAGCTACTTTGTTTGAGAAACGAATCGTGACTAGAACTGAAGCTCGTGAAATGATTGGTTTTCCTCCATTGTCTGATTTTGGAGATTTAAAACCAGATCCAGTCAAACCAATTCCTGGTCAACCAAATCCTGGTGAGGAAGAAAAGAGAGGCGCTGGGATTATAAAAGATCCTTCAAAGATTCCTGAAAAAGAATTTATTCCTGCTCCTGCTACATCCACTCCATCTGATAAAAGTCGAGCTGCTATGGTTAGGTTAAATGGAGAGTTTGTTTATTCTTTAGGAGAGTTTTTTGACACATTGCGAAATACTTTGTTGAATAGAATTATTTCATTGCATGAGTTGGATAAGCATAATAAGAAGAAAGTGTCAAAACTTGATTTGAAGAAAATGGAAATTGTTTTAACTGATTCTAAAAAAGAGTTAAGAGACATTCTTTACTTGTATTCAAAAAGAGCTTCTATGCATGGTTTTGATTCAATAAAAGAATCTCAAAAATTAAGTGACTTATCTTCTCTTTCTCCAGAGGACTTGGTTTTCTTGGATGATTACGCTTCTGTTTTGGCTGAAAAGGAATTGGCTGAAGTGGGTTCTAAATCTCGTTGGATTCTTGTTGACTCGATTGCTAAGAATGAATCTTTTGATAAATTAAGAAGTCGATTGACTGTTTTGTTTAATTCTTTTGGTTCTTTGACTAATGAGTCTAAAAAGAACCGAGCTAAATTTATTGGGTTAAATGAATTGAATAGAGCTTACAATAATGGTATTCTTTCAGCTTTTGGTTTAAGCGGAGCAAAGGATGTATCATTTAAATTATCTGAAAAGCATTGTAAAGACTGTGCTTCTTTAAAGGGCGCTTCTATTGGACTAATTGATGCCAAGGGAAAGTTACCGCTTCACCCTGGTTGTCTTTGCCAGTATTCACTTATTTAACTTCTTTTAGGCAAGTTTAAATAGTAGTTGACTAGAAAATACTTTATAAGGACTTCTTTTTTAAGGTGCTGTATTTAAATGCCTGTTGCTTCTATTCAAGGTTTGCCTGATAGAGCTAAAAATATTTTCGAATCTACTATGCGTTCTCTAAAAGGCAAGATGAACCCAAGAACTGGCAGAATATTTACTGATGAAGAAAGAGGTCAAATCGCATGGTCTGCTGTTAAAAGAAAATTTAGAATGCAAGGCGGGGTTTGGGTACCTATAAACCAAAACCTTGGAAACACTATTTTTGCTCAAACCGTTTTATTGCAAAACATGAAGTTAAAAGAATTGCAGAAAAAAGAGAAAAGAAATGTTTTAGTATTGAATCGATTAAAAAAAGAGTTTGGTGAGTTAAAATCAAAAGTGGAAAATAGTAGAAAACAATATGCGGACCACCCTATTTGCCCAAGTTGTAATGCTGAACTAAATCATGTAATTTGCCCAGAATGTACGCATCACATACCATTTCCTGAATCAACTCAACAGTTTTCAAAGCAAAAGTTTTCAAAGGTTCGTTACCCAATTGAAAAGTTAACTGTAACTGAAGAATTAAGTGAAAATGGGGATTTAATCATTAAAGGAATTGCATTGCAAGAAGGAGTATACAAAGGAATATTTTACCCAAGAGAAGTATTGGAAAAAATTGCGCCAACATTGATTGGTGTTCCACTTCGATTTGACCACTTAAAGGGGATTGAGTCTATTGGTGGAAAAGTAGTTGAATCAGTTTATGATTCAGCTCGAAGAGCAATATTATTTGGAGCAAAAATATTTGACGATAAGGCTAAGAGATTAGTAAAAGAAAAGCTTATAGATTCTGTTAGTATTGGAGTTGAAGTTGAAACAGTAAATTCAACCAATGGTCCAACCGTTTATAGCGGTGAAGCCAAAGAATTGAGTTTAGTTGAAGACCCAGCTTGCAAGACTTGCAAAATTGAAATTGTAAATAATTGAATGAATATATTTTAATTTAAGGTGATTAATAATGGAAGACAAAACGAAAAAGATTTTAGACGAAAGTTCTTCAGAAGTATTGGCTGAGTTAGAACGAAGCCAGAAATTGCTTTCTGAAGTTCGACAAGATCTTGTTGAAAAAGACAAGTTAATTGTCAAATTGGAAGCTGATGTTGAAGACTTAGGTAAGAAAGCAACTTCAGCCCAAGATGAGTTGGGTAAAATTCGAGAAGCTGAAAAGACCGAAATGGTTGGTTCTATAGTCGGGAAAGAACTCTCTTCAGGTTTTATTAAAGAAACCGGAAAAGAAGCTCGATTAGAGGAATTAAAAGCGCTTGAAACGCCCGCTTTGAAAGTATTGAATAAATATGCGGATGGGATGACTAAATTATCTGGTCAAAAAAAGACAGTAGTTAGTCAGACAAAACACACAGAAGAGTTGGCTGTCGCAACAAAGCCTAAATACAATATTATTGTAAAGGGCGATGAAGTGTGGGCAACGGATTATTAAGGTGATATGAAATGGCTTTAGCACAAATAACGGATGTTGGAAGAACAATCAATGCCTTTGCTATTGAAACTATTAGCGCAGGAATGTTTGTTAAAGGTTCAGCCAATGACGATTCGGTTACATCTAGTGGAGTTGCATCCTATGCTGGCGATGAAATAAAAGTTGCCAAAATGGACGCTGCTGCAGATGACGAGTTTGTTGTTGGAATTGCAATGGAAGACGCTTTATCAGGTGAAGCATTAACTGTTGTAACGGAAGGATTATATGTTCTACCAGCACAAGACGCAATTACTGCGGGAAACTCTATCTCACCATCTAACGATGACGACGCTTTCGCGAATTCGGTTACTGTTACTGGCGATGGAGAAGAAGAATTTAAAATAGGCAGGGCACTAACAAGTGCGAGTGCATCAGGCACTTTCATTATAGCGCACTTGCGGATTTAGGTGAAATGAAATGAAATCATTACAACAATTAGCGAACGAAGGAATTCTGTTCAAAGACGCTGAAAGCGAATTAATTAAGCAAAATTTGTTTGCTGTAATTAAGGATGCTTCGATTTCAAATGCTTTTGGACGACAGTTGGTCGATGTTATCAATATGACCCAAGGTTCTACTTTGGACTTCATATTGGCTGACAAAAACTCGACTATTGTTCGACAAGTATCTGAAGGCGGAGAAATTCCAATTGACGTTGAAGCGTACACAAAAATACAAATTACCCCCTCAAAGTTTGGAACTCGATTGGCAATAACGAAAGAAATGATTGAAGATTCGAATTGGCCATTGCTTGAGAGAAACTTAAGAGAAGTTGGGCGACAAATGTCTATCAAGGAAACTAATTTGGTGTTTACATCTTTTAATGATAGCACTAATGGGTTTCCAAGCAATGCGGCTCACGATATTACTAGCGCTAGCACAGAGCTAGGCGTAAGTGACATAACAAATGCAATGAGTCCGGTTGAGGCTGCAGATTATGCGCCAGATGTTATGGCATTGCACCCTACTCAAGTTAACGAACTACGACAATTAGACACCTTTGTCACAGCTGATAAGGTTGGAGATCGAAGAGTGTTTGAAATGGGATGGGTTGGAAGAATATTTGGATTGGACACTATGATCTCTAGCTTGCAAACTGCAGACACGGTTCACGTGTTTGACAAAAAGGAAGCTGGCGTGTTAGTAATTCGACGACCTATGACTGTAGAGCGTTGGAAGGAACCATTGCGAGACTTAGAAAATGCGGCTATCACTCAACGAATGGCAGCTCGTGTTCTAAGAGCAACTGCAGGTGCAAGGATTACGGTAAGCTAAGTAAATTAGCTTATTTTAATCTCTTCACTATTTCAGAAGAGGTGAAAGCAATATGGTAAAAAATTTGAAACAAGGATTGCGTTCTGGTCAAATATCAGCAGAAGAAGTAATTTCTGATTTCCACTCTGGTGGAAAGTTAACAACTCAACAAAAAGGAACGTATACCACAGACGGAGCAGATACCTTCACCGCGTTCACTGACACGTTCACTGGAACCCCACTTGTCATGATAAGCCCAACACAAGCACATGGAATTGAAGGGCCAATCGTTGCAACTAGAGATGGTTCTGGATTTGATGTTTCAGGAGCAATTGCACACACAGGAATTTACGTTGCATTTGAGGCGTAAATTGAATGAGTTTTTTAAGTAAGGAAAATTTTCCAAAGTGCAAGTGTGGCAAGAATGGGATCATTTTTTCAAAAAATGGCCCTACTTGCTACCCTTGTTATTTAATTGAAAAAAAGGAGTTAGATTAATTTTGCCTTCAACAAAGTGTCCAGTTTGCAGTAGAATAATATTCTTCGCTAGAGGCCATGTTGATTACATTCATAAGTGTTATGATAGCAAGTCAATTAGGGCCAATGTTAAAACAGATGATCGAACCGAGATTCAAATAACTGGGTTGAACTGGAACTTGAAAGGCGGAGACCAATTTCCTTTTAAGAGAAGTTCTGGGTCAAAGAAAGATTCAACCCATAATCAAAATTATAGAGTTCAAACATATATTAATCTTTAATGGAGTTTTTATATCATGGTTGCTAGAGAAAATAGAATTAAAAAAAGCCGAATTTCAGTAACTGCTAATACTGATGGAAATGGCGTTGGCGTAACATTAGATCGATTGAATGGGCGATTACTTTCAATTGAATTAGATATGGATACAGCAGATACTTGTGATGCTACTTTTTACAACTTTAATCATTCTGGAAACAGTACTTTTGACTACTTGTTTGTCCAAGCAAGCGGCGATAGAGTTTTTTATCCAAGACCGGTTGGTGTTGATGTGAGTGGCGCTGCGATCACAAATCAAGCCAGTGTAACATATCCTTTGGACAACGTTGTTGGTTTTGATGGAACTAACATGGGTAATGGAAGCGGATTAGTTGTTTTCATTAGTTACATATAAGTAACGCTTTTATACAGCGCTATTTACTTATATATAAGTGATTGTTAAATGGTTCCAGAAATCATTGAAGAAAAGGATATTGCTCCACACGTATCTGAAGAAGTAAATGGAAAAAACTTAGTTTATTACAAGTTTGGCGAAACGTTTATTTTTGAATTAGATTCTATTAGTAAAGAAAACCACGTTAGTGGCCCAATAATTACTAAAGAGTTGTCTTTTCCGTATAGTTCAATTATTTCTACTTCTTTTGTCGCTTCTGTTTCTTATAAGTCTTCTGGTTCAACCAATTCTGATTTTGCAATCATCGCAAGGTCTGGTGGAAAGGAAGTTGTTCGGACTGACATGTTAACTGCTTCTCCTGAATTAAATTTGGTTAAATTTAACTTACCTATTCCAGCACAACCTGTTCCGCTGTCTCTTATGGTTGATAATGTTTCTGGAAATCCAATTGACTTTTCTATCACGTTTTCTGTTGAATTAAATTATAATAAAAGCTTTATTTCTACTTCTGATTTTAACGCCCCTGTTTTTTATGTTGAGCGTTTGATTGCTAATCAAGGCGATGCTTTGATGTTGGAGAACTTTGGGCAATATTTTGAGGGTGTTGGAGAAATTGTATTCTCAAAACCAATTGCTATTCGAAAGTTGCATTTTATAAAAGGCAACCCTGCTGTCGTGTTGTATTTCTTAAAAACAAACTAATTTGGTGATTATTTTTGGTTGGTACTAGAATTTTTGGCAATAGAGATTTTCCTGGTATTGTTTACCAACCTGCTGGCTCTGCTTTTCGTGTTGTTGAAGTAGATCGTTCTGGCGCTTTTTTGGATCGGGCTGAAGCGAAGGGTTCTAAGGGTGCTATTTCTTCTATTTGGGTTACTACTGCTGGTGACGAATTGGTTGCTGATAATGTTGATCGTATTTCTGTTATGATTCAAAATAGTGGTCCTGAAGTCTTATATATTGGGCCTACTGGTAACACGACTGATTTGAGCATTTTTTTGTTTCCGTTTCAATGGTTTTTTGATGATCAGAGTACTGATTCTTGGGTTGGTTTGACTACTACTGGTAGTACTAGTGTGAAGGTGTTGGAAATATGAGTAGTGTTTCTCAATTAATTGATCGTCTTCTTTCTTCTAATTCTTCTTTGATTTTATCAGATGATGGTACAGATCAAACTTTTCTTGGTAATTTAGGGCAATTAATTATTGAACCCAGTGCTGGTTTAGTTTTAAGCACAAATTTAGCGCAGGGAGATAAAATTTCTGCTTTTGAATTCCGAGATTTAGTGGGTAATGGTGCTGGTGCTGATCGGGATCTTGGTTTTTACTTTAGAATGTTAAACCGAGAGGGTTTGGGCGCTTTTGACCCCGACGAAGCGGTATTGTCATTGACTGCTGAACAGAACCCAACACTTATTTTATATGCGACTGGTATTGGTGGTGGAACAGAAGCGGGTTACATGGATAAGAGTGGTTTTGGTTTTGCGACAAGTGTTGATGCGGACGGTTTGCCAGACAAGTCATCAAGTGGTCCAAGATTGAAATTCGTTTCATCAGGTACTCAAAACTTATTATCCTCATCTACTTTGGTTACTAAATTTTTGATTGGTGGCGGTAGGCAAACGGGTTCAACTATCGAATTTAGTTTAAGTGGCAATAGCATTCAAGACCAACAAATTATTTTCAGGGTTGGAAGTAGTGGAGTGGAAAGTGCGGATTCTACAAAATCGTATTTTTTATTTACTTCTCCGCATCGATTCAATGATTCTAGTACGCAGAATTATTTGGAGATGGAGTGGGATGATGCTGGTAATGTATTAAGAACGAGGATGGCGATTGATCGGAATAACTTGTTTGGGCTGGCAGATCAAAGCGATTTGGCTTTTTTGGTGTTTCAAAAATACGATTCTTCCACGACCATCACAGCAAACCGAACATTAACGTATGACTTAGTGAACGCGGACAGAACCGTTAAAATCCAAGGAAACCCAACATTAGATGATTGGTTTGACCAAACCGTAAAGATTACTGCGTCGCCTACTTTTGCTGGTTTAACGCTTACTGGAAACATTGTCATGGCAGACAATTCCATTACTGGAATTGATACCTTGACTTTTACGGATGTTAATGGAACGATTGCTGGAATTCAAAACCAAAACTTGGTGGACAAGAGCGTAGATGAAACGATTACAGGAGATTGGACTCATTCTGGTTTTTTAGACGCAACGAGCGGAATTGGCACTGGTTATGGTACTCCTATTGGTTTGGTTGATGGAGTGATTGCTGGAGATAGTGGACAACAAGAGTTTGATTGTCATACGGCTGGTGTGAATGGTTGGATGCGCCGAACCATTTTCGTTTCTTCCGCTAGTACTACTGTAGCAAATACTGTAACGGAAACAACTATTATTGGTTCTGGTCTTGGAACGCTTACGCTTCCTGCTGCTTTTTTTGTGGTTGGGAAAACGGTTCGCGTAAAAGTTATGGGGATTTATTCAACTACAGGAACACCAACATTACAAGTACGAGTTAAGCTCGGTTCAACAGTGGTTCTTGATTCAACAGCCATCGCCACTGCTTCAGGAGTTACGAATGAGTTGTTTGAGATTACAGGAGAAATAACGTGCAGGTCAACTGGAGTTTCTGGAACCGTGTTTTCACAAGCATTGAATATAAGAACTACTGGTTCAACAGGATCCCATGCTATTAAGATGGTTAACACATCAACGGTAACAATTAACACAACAATTTCCCAAGCAGTCGATGTGACGGCAGAATGGGGAACGGCAAGCGCAAGCAATACGATTACTGGCACAAATTTTACTTTAGAGGTTTTAGCTTAAAAAATGGAGGAATAAAATATGACAGATAAATTGGTTAACCCAAAAACAGTAAAGACTTCAGAAGACGTTGACTTGACTCAATCAGAGATTTCAATTACAATGCCAGCTTTTGATGTATCTGGAGTTTTTGTTGAAACCGAATCGTTTATTGCAAACGTTGAAGATAAAAAGTTTACCACATTGGAAAAAAACTCATTGGTAAGCGCTATTCGAACGATTGGAAAAATCATTGGAAAAATAAAATAGGAAAGTATATAAATTAACATGAATAAGTATACTTAATTGGAGGTGTTTTTATTGAATAAATTAACAGTTGCAGACTATCAAAATTTGCTTTCTTTAATAAACAGAGGGCAATTTTCTGGAGCAGAGTTGGAAACGATTTTGGTTCTGAAAAAAAAGCTTATTGATTTAGTAAAATTGGGGTTTTCTGAAAAACAAAAGATAGACCCTAAAACAGCGCCAGCTCTTGAAGAGAAAAAAGAGGAAAAGAAGGAATAAAATTTGGCACACACTACTGTAGATAAAGTATCTGCTTTAATGCAGAAAACGTTTGACTCTACTACTAGTCCAACGGACACTCAAGTCACTAATGATTTGATTCCTTGGTCTGATAGAACAGTTGACATAGAAGACTTATCAGGTGCAGGTTCACTTGATAAAGAGTTTTTATCTTCTCTATTAATAGCGCATGTTATTTCAACTGGACAACAAATTGATTTCAAAACAGAGGGTTTAGCTATAAAGCCAACGCAACAGCCTTCAGTTTACTTGGCATTGTATCAAAAAATAATTGCATTAAGGAAAAGCAGCTTAGTTAATATAGTTAATGATTAGATTTTAGTAACCTTTTTAAATATATTCTTTGGTATTTAATTAATTGAGTGGTTGTTCGAGTAAATGAATTCTGCTAAAATACAAGTTTTAGAAATAACTGGCATTCCTTTAAGAAAATTAAAGGAAAAATATGCTACTCTAGTTTTAGGAAACCAAGGAGTATTCGAAGAACTTGCAACTAGTAATAACACTTCAACTGGAAGTGTTTATTCCGACCAAATGAAACAATTTTTCTACTCTTCAGACGGCCACTCTTGTTACGTTTACTTTTTTAATCCGAGTGGTGCGTCAAAAATTGGAACAGAATAAGATAAAAATACTATCCATGAGTGATAGTTTTACTGCCCCAACAGGGTATGGTAGAGTTATTAGAGAAATCGTTAAAAGAATTGATCCTGAAAGATTTGATTGGACTCATTTTGGAAAACAAGATGTTGGACAACCAAGATGGCAATCTAACAACTTAGAAGATTATTTTAAACCAATAGAACAAATTTATCAAGAGTCTAAAGACCAACGCTTTTCTCAAGACTTGAAAAGCTTTGCTAAATGGTATTCTGGCAAATTCACCAAAACTACAACTATTGGTGGGGGCCAAGATGGCGGCGATATTTTAACTTATCATTTAAACCAAACTAAACCAGATTTTTTGTTTATTTTGTTGGACTTGTGGATGTACAATTTTATATTAGATAAAGACATTACTCCAACAAAATTAATCACTTATTATCCAATTGATGGCATTCCAGTTCCAACTGGTTGCCACCGGCACTTGTTGAAAGCAGATTACCCAGTTGCAATGAGTGAGTTTGGAAAAAAGACTACATTAGAACACGAGTATTATGAGTCAACCGATGGAAAATATTATAAGTTATCAGAACAACTGCAAAAAAAGATTACAGTAATTCCACATGGTGTTAATACTAAAAAGTATGCTCCATTAAGCCCTAAAAAAAAGCAAGAGATAAGAGAACAGGAAGGAACAACTGACCAGTTTGTTATTGGTTGTGTTTCAAGAAACCAGCCAAGAAAACAAATGCCACAATTATATAAAGCCTTCGCTGAATTTGCCAAAGGAAAAAACAATGTCACATTACACATGCACACTGATGTTAAAGACCCACAAGGATACAACTTGATTGATTTGGCAAACCAATTAAAAATCCAAGACAAAGTAAGATACACTAAAATTAATTCTTATAAATATGGTTTAACAGACGATGAAATGAATACAGTATACAACCTGTTTGACTTGCATACGATTCCAACAACAGGTGAAGGGTTTGGAATCCCAATAATTGAATCAATGTCTTGTGGCATTCCAAACTTATTAACAGATTATACCACTTCAGCTGAATTAATTGGATCAAACTGGGAGTCCGGCGCGTTAATTCCTTGCGAGTCACTATTAATTGGTTCAATGAATGTATATCGAGGGATTCCTTCATTAAAGTATTACATTGAATACTTTCAATACTTTTACGACAACCCATCTGAATTAAAGAAAATGGGAAAAGAAGCAAGACAAAGGGCTTTAAAATACGATTGGGACATTGTTGTTAAACAATGGGAAAGCTTGTTTGAGAGGGCTAAAAATGACAAAGCTTAATTTAGGTGGCGCTTGGAGCAAGTTCGATGGCTTCACTAGCATTGACTTGAGAAAAACGCCAAATGTTGATATTGTAGGGGATATTAGAGATTTGAAAAAACTAGGATTTGAAGATAATTCAGTTGAAGAAATTGTTGCATTTCATTCACTGGAACACATTCCTTTCATGGAAACCAGAAAAACAATTAAGCAATGGTATGATATAATGAAGCCAGGTGCTAAAATAACCATTGCTTGTCCAGATTTAGATTACTTATATTCAGCACTTGATTCTGGAGAAATTGATTTTGACTATTTCGAACAAAACTTATTCGGAGAATTTGGTGGTTATTGGTCAATGGAACAAGACTGGCACCACGCTGCTTTTACAAAAAAGTCAATGAAAAAATTGTTAGAAGAAGCTGGGTTTAAAAGCATTTCTTTCAAGCCACCAAGAAACGAAGATTACAAGTATGAGTTTGTAGTGGAGGCCTTAAAGTGAAAATCGCCATGGTGTTTGATAGAATTATGAGACCTGATACAATTGGAGTATATTGCGAGAAAGCATTAAAAAACTTGGGTCACGAAGTAACTTATTTTGGAATTAAAGAATTACCAGAATTAAAAATGAAAGACTTTGATTTTGTATTGCAAGTGGACGATGACTTTGCTTATTTTATTCCGCCTGGATTAAACCCTTCAGCTTATTGGATTATTGACGGGCATAGAATTGACTCTTATGGAGCAGTACACAATTTGTATAAAACCATGTTAATGCCATTTTGGCGCGTCGTCAAATCAGGACAATTCACTCACACTTTTGTCTCTCAAAAGGACAAAACAGAAGGATTAAAATTGCTGGGAGTTAATGCTTTTCATTTGCTTCCAGCGGTTGATCCTACTGTTTGGAAAAAACACGATCTTGAAAAAAAATATGATTGGTGTTTTGTTGGAAACTTGTATAAGGAAAAAAAGCCAATACTAGCCGCTTTGCAAAAGAAGTTTCCAAATTGTTATATTGGCAAAGCATACTTTGAGGAAGCTGCTAAAGTGTACTCTCAAAGTAAGGTTGTTTTAAACATTTCGTTCAATAATGATTTAAACATGCGTATTTTTGAAGCAATGGCTTGCGGTAGCTTGTTGTTGACAAACGATCAACCTGGTTTGGGAGATGTTTCTGAATCAGTGGCCACTTATACTGATGAAAAAAATGTTGAGCATTATATGGGTTATTGGTTAGAAAATGCTGAAGAAAGAGAAAAAATGGCGAAACAAAACCAAAAAGACGTATTAGAAAAGCACACTTATGAAAACAGAATGAAAACAATATTGGAGACGGTTTTTAATGGAAAAAATTGATGTTATTACATTGGTTTATAATCGTTTTGCTGTAGTAAAACAGTCTATTGAGTGGATGAAAAGAGATCCAGGAATGAAAATTCGATTAATTGCAGTAGATGATGGTTCAACAGAAGAAGGATTAAATAGTTGGTTACAAAGCAATGTCGATTTATTGGTTAACTTGAAACAAAATGTTGGAATTTCAAAAGCGTTGAACAAGGCGGCGGCAATGACTTCTGGAGAATGGTTTATTGTAATTGATTCAGATACACTAGTTCCATCCCATTACGCGAAACGAATGTTGGAAGAAGTTGAAAAACACAAAAAAGTTTATCCTAAATTAGCTTGGATGGGTTTTAAAGTATTAAAACCAGATAAGACAATGCAATTTTATTATAGAGACTTAGATGATTATGGTGAGTCTTTACAAATGCCTGGATCAGATCCAAAAGCAGTTGAAAACAACGAATTACACATTACTACTGCTCCAGCAGCACCAGCTTATATAATGAATCGAGAAGCTTTTTTAAACATTGGAATGGCTGATGGAAACTTGAAAAGGCAATGGATTGATGCAGATATTGGAATGAAATTAAAACATAAAGGATACGTTGCAATGGCTAACCCTAACATTTCATTCGTTCACACTAGCCAACACACTGGAACTCAATTAGATGTAATTGATCATGATTACTTTAAATCCAAATGGAGGAAAAGAGAGTGAGTGAAAAAACAGTTGGGATTGTAATATTATCCTATAACACTGGAAGTTATGCTGAGCAGTGCTTGGCTTCGTTGAAAAAATACCATAAAGATTTAGATTATAAAGTGTTTTTGGTGAACAATGGTTGTGACGACTACAACACAAAAATTCTAGAAAAGATTCCAAAAATTCATGTTTACATTAAAAACGAAAAAAACAAAGGATACTCTAGAGGAGTAAACCAAGGATTATACGAAGCAATGAAAGAAAACTGTGACTACTATTTATTATTAAACGATGACACCCTATTCACCGAATCTTGCATTGACAAGTTAATAGAAACAATGGAAAACAACGAACGCGTTGGAATGGTCTCCACAATGACTAATTACGCTTCACACAAGCACCAGGACGTCAAACACTGGGGTGGAAAACCACATGGCAAAATAATGGAAACGCACGTTTTATTAACTGTTTGTGTCTTATTAAGTAAGGACTTAATTAGAAAAGTAGGAGTATTAGATGAAAACTTCAATCTGGGCGGGTATGACGACAATGACATTTCCCTACGAGCTAGAATTGCCGGATTCAAGTTGTTGGTCGATGGAAGAACTTTTATCTTTCACTATGGTAGTGTTGCAAATAAATTACTGCCAACAAATTACTGGCACAACTTAGAACGAAACAAAGCATACTTTGAAAAGAAATGGGAAATGAAAAATGAAGATCCAGACTGGCAATCCAAATTCTTTGACATGAGCACAAGCGGAAAGGTGATAGAATGAATATATTAATCACAGGCGGCCTAGGATTTATCGGAAGCAACTTAGCAGAATCGCTAAAAGAAAAACACAACATTGTTTTAATGGACAATTTTTGGAATAAAACATCAAAGAAAAACAAAGACGTGCTTGGTCCAAAAGTTCGATTAATAAAAGGAGATGCCAGAAATCCAAAACACTATAATAAAGTAGAAAAACAATTTGGAAAAATAGATTTAGTTATTCACTGTGCAGCCAATGCAAATGTGTCTTATGGAATGAAACACCCACAAACTGATTTAGACTTGAATTTGAATTCAACCATTGCTGCTTTAGAATTTTGCAGAACACAAAAACAAAACACTTCATTCATATTCTCTTCAAGCGTTAAAGTATATCCTGAAGTACCAATAAATAAAAGAGTAAAAGGAGTCAATATTAAACGATATTTAACTGATGGGTGGTTTAATAAGTTTGAAGGATTTAATGAGGAAACACCTATTTGGGGTGGAGATAGAACACCATATGGTTGTAGCAAATTAGCTAGTGAAATATATTGCCATGAATATGCTAATGTTTATGGCATTAAGACAATTATTAATAGAATGGGTTGTGTTTATGGTCCAAGACAATTTGAAAATGGAGAACAAGGTTGGTTAGTACACTTCTTGCACGCTAATTTAAATAATAAACAATTAACGATTAATGGAAGCGGGAAACAAGTTAGAGACCTGTTATACATTTCTGATTTGGTTGAATTGATTAAGAAGGAAATAAATTTCTTAGAAAGAAATGATTTTGATGGGGCTAAAACGTTTACGGTTGGTGGTGGAAAAAACAACACGATTTCGTTAATTGAAGCAATGGAAGAAATAGAAAGACTTATTGGGAAAAAGTTTTCACCACCCACAATTTACACTCAATTTCGCAGAGGAGATCACATAGTATTTTTCTCAAGTAATAAAAAAGCCAAAAAACAATTAAACTGGAGTCCAAAGGTTTCAGTAGCGGAAGGACTAACGACTCTAGCTTACCCTAATACTTTTTTAAACTGGAGTCATTAAAGGAGGAATTAAATTGAAAGTACTAGTAACTGGTGGAATGGGATTTATTGGACGACACGTGGTAAACAATTTGCGAGACAAAGGCCATGAGGTAACTATCTTTGATAGGCATTCAAACAGCAAAATTTGGAGAGATGATGTAAATTTTTACTTAGGAGACATTAAAGACAAAGAAGCAGTAAGCGATGCTGTAGGAAAACACGATGGTGCAATAAACTTAGCCGGAATACTTGGCACTAGCGAAATGGTCTCAACACCAATAGAAAGCGTTGATGTAAACATTGGTGGGGCCGTAAACTTTTACGAAGCTTGCAAGAGGTTCGATAAGAAAGGAGTTCAGATTACTGTTGGAAACATTGCTTGGTTTAACTCTTATGCCATTACAAAATATTGTGCTGAACGATTTGGAGTCATGTACAATCAAGAGTCAGGAACAAAAATAGCAATAGTCCGAGGATTAAACGTTTATGGAGAGCATCAAAAGCATGCACCAATTCGAAAAGCAGTTCCGAACTTTATCATTCAAGCTCTTAGAGGAGAAGACATTACAGTGTTTGGTGATGGAATGCAATTGCTTGACTTAATCTACGCTGGAGATACAGCAGAAATTCTAGTCAGAGCATTAGAGGTAGATCATGGTTGTTACAATCAAGTAATGGATGCTGGAAGTGGAGACTTGTTCACCTGCAAACACTTAGTGGAAAAAATAATTGAATTATCTGGAAGCAGTAGCAAAATAGCATACGAGCCAATGAGATCAGGAGAACCAGTCAGAAGCATAACAAAAGGAGACCCAACTACTTTGAGGCCATTGGGTTACATTCCAAACACTCCATTAGAAGAAGGGTTAAAAAAGACAATAGATTGGTATAAAGAAAACTATGATTGGAGAAAACATTAATGAAAAAAACAACGATTGTCACAATAACAAAAGACAACAAAGAGTACTTTGCAAAGTACATTGAAGCATTCATCAAAAATACTTCTCCAGAATTAGTGCAAGAAATAGTCATAATTGAAAACAATTCAAAAGACAAAATCGAATTAGAAAAGTACATGCAAAAATTGTATGAGAAAAACTTTAACTGCAGACTAATTCAAAACAGCGAAATGCTAAGCTTTGCGGCCAACTGCAATTTTGGAGTAGAAGGTTCAAAAGCAGGCTATTACTTCTTTGTAAATGATGATACTGAACCACAACCAAATTGGTTGGAAGAAGCAGTCAAGCTAATGGAATCAGACGATCAAATTGGAGTAGTTGGTTGTAAAATGTATTTCCCAAATAATGTAATTCAACACGCTGGAATAGCTTTCCGGTCAACTCCACACTTTCATCCAGGACACATTTGGTGGAATAAGAAAACAAAAGATGATCCAGAAGTAAATCAAGTTAGAGAATTCCAAGCAGTCACTGGTGGAGCCATGTTAGTTAGATCCAATATATTTAATGGCTTGAAAGGATTTAACGAAGCATATGTTGTTGCCGGTTATGAAGACTGCGACTTTTGTTTACGAGTTAGGAAAATATTAGATTTAAACACCTCTAAAAATTTTAAAGTAATGTACTGTCCAACAAGCGAGTTAGTCCACCATGAATCAATAACCCAAGAAAAGTTTGATTTAAAGTTTCGGGCAGAATACTATTTAAAAAATCACACACTGTTTTGTAAAACTTGGCAAGATAAAGTTGAATTAGATTACCATAAATTTGAACCAGGGGTGCACTAATGCCAATAGAAAAACCATTGTATATGGACAGATTCAATTACATTGAAATCGATTTAACTTATGGAAGAATACAAATTCAATCAAGCGAAGACAAACTTCCAAAACTTGTTGCAATTTGTGAAGCATTAATTAAAAAACTACCATCTTATGCCAGTAAAAGGGATCAATAATGTTTTCAGTTTGTGCAGTAGTTCGAGACGAAGAAGATTGGGTTAAAGGAATGATTGAATCCATTTTACCAAACTTGAAGGAAGGAGAAGAATTAGTAGTGTTTGATGGTGGAAGTAAAGACAAAACAATTGACATACTAAACTCTTATTTAAAAACCTCTCCTAAATTTAGATTGGTTCACTTAAAACAAGATTGGGAAAAAAGACAATGGAAAGATGAAGCAGCATATCGAAACGCTAGTTGGAATCATTGTGAAAACGATTGGGTTTTATCCATTGATGCTGATGAAGCTTATGATTCACCAGTTTTTGATTTAATACGACAAATCATTCCAACAACTGAAAAGAAAGCATTCTATTTCCCAACTATTAATTATTTTAAAAGCACTAAGAAAATCATTAATCCATTTTCTTTTCCAGATCATCACATTCGATTAGCTAATAGGAAGTTTTTTAAGTGGGTTGGTGGCATTCACGCTTCACTATGGTTGCAAGGTGCACTACCAATTACGGAGCAACACCATTTAGCTGGGACTATTCCTTACCCATTACATCACTATGCTAGAGTAAGAGAAGATGCTATGAGGCCTTATGGAGAAATACCAAAAGATACAGTAGAATGGGATAAAGAAAATCCAAGAGAGGAAGAATTTAATGGATAGAAAAGTTGTAGTAACTGGTGTTGCTGGGTTAATTGGCTCACACGTGGCAAATGAATTACTTTCATTAAAACTGTTTAAAGTAATTGGAATAGATGACTTGTCTGGTGGCATGGAAGAAAACTTAAAACCATTAATAAAAAAGGGAATGAAATTTTATAAAATGGATTTAAGAGACACTAAAAAATTAAAAAGAATATTAAATAGTGTTGAAACTGTATACCATTTAGCCGCCCACGCTGCTGAAATAAAATCATTATACAATCCAATAGATGATCAAAGCAATAATTTAGGAAGCTTTCATTCCCTAATGATTGCTTGTGTTTATAACCAAGTAAGAAAAGTAGTATTCACTTCTTCAATGTCGGTTTATGGAACCCAAGATCAAATGCCTTATACTGAAGAACAAGAATGCCATCCAGAAGACTTTTATGGAATAACAAAGTATGCAGTAGAACAATCTTTGCCAATATATCAAAAAGTGTATGGAATAAATTATACAATAGTGCGATGTCACAACGTTTATGGTCCAGGGCAAAACATTGGAGACCCATATCGAAATGTTCTGGCCATATGGGCTAACATGATATTAAGAGGAAAAAAACCATTAGTATATGGTGATGGAGAACAACTCAGGTCATTCACTCATGTTGACGATTGCAAAAACTTCATCATTGAATGTGGGTATAAGTTTAATGGAGAAACTTTCAACATTGGAAATGAAGAACCCATAAGCATAAAAAAAGCTTGTCAATTATTATGTGATGCAATGGGTTGGGAAAAAGGATTCGAATATGCCCCGAGAAGGCCACAAGAAGTAAAGCATGCTTGGTCTTCTAGTATGAAAGCAGTGAGGACTGGTTATGATTGGAAAGTCAACTTTAAAGCAGGAATAAGCGACTTTTGCCACTGGATATTAGAACACAAGCCAATGAAACCAAAGTATGATAAACAATTTGAAATAGAAAAAAACATTCCAAAACAATGGAAAGAAAAGATGATCTAATGTGCACAAGAGATGGGCTGGTTGGGGAGAAATATGCGGTTGCGACAACTGCGGAAAACAAAGAACAGAAGCACAAATATGGAAAGTAAAACTATGCGATCCATGCTGGAACAAAATAGGAAAATACGCGAAGGTAACATATGACAAAAAAAAGTTGGCTAGGCAAGCAAGACGGTAAAGATACTTGTTTTGGTTGTTTAACAAGTACAAAAATAAGTAAGCAAAGACTTTACGAAGTACAATTATGCGAAGTTTGTATAGCATACTTAAAAGGGCTTTAAAATGACTAGAGTATCAATTCATGTTTGTGTTCGTGACAGGCCAAACTATTTACCAACTCTTTTCGCTTCACTTTACAAGCAAACGTTTAAAGATTGGGATTTAATACTAATAGATGATTATTCTAAAACCCCAGTAAAAGCAGACATTTATTCAATGGAATGGATTCAATTCCTCCGAAACGAAAAACACTACGTCAAAGTAATTCGAAACCCAGTTTGGTATGGGATCACCAAAAGCCGAAATCAAGCAATAATTGAAGATGATACAGACAATGAGTTAGTTTTGAGAGTTGATTCAGATTCTTTCATGGAACCAGATTACTTAGAAAAATTGCACACGGTACTTACTGGTATTTCTGATGATGGTAAAAGCTTTTTCCGCAACCGTGCTCATGTTAATTCAGGTGCTGTTGGAGGAATTGTACCATATTTAGCCAGACCACGATACTATAAAAACGCCAATAAATTAAAATGGTTTAATGAAACCATTATAGACAAAAAAGGAAATATTAAACATTGTGGAGACGATGGACATTTTTCTTGGCATCCTAATAGAATTATTCAAAGCCACCACTTGCGCTCCAGTTTCTTATGTTGGAGAGATGTTTTCTCAAAAGTTGGATTGTACGAAAATTCTTTGGGTGGAGCAACTGGATTTAGAGAAGAAACATACTTTTGCTTTAAACTAATGCAAAAAGGGTACACGCTATGGACTGATACTAGTGCACTATCTTGGCATGCTCCAGGGCAAGGCAGAGACTTTGGAGATCGACGATATGAAGAAATGGTTAAACAACATGATGTATGGTTTCGAGAACATTCAAAACCAATATTAAAAGAATTGGGCGAAAAAGGAATAATAACGGTGGAGTAATATGGGTAAGAAGAAATCAAAGAAAGTGTTAATGAAAGATGCAGAAGAGAGGAGTAAAGATACTTTGAGGATATATTCCAGACCTCGAACCCCTCAAAAAACAATTCAAGGAAAAACGAGTAGTGCTATTTATAGATTGGAAGATTCTTTTAAAAGTCCTTTATTCAATAATTGGAAAGAAGATTGGAAAGAGAAAATAGAGTTAAGTAGGCATGAAGTGTTGGAATTATTAGAACTGCTTTTACTTAGAAAGATGAAGATTTACAATTCTTATTATGAAGATTTAGATTTGTGTTGGAGTATTCCTGGCAAAAACAAATTAGAGGAAAAGTTGGAGAGACTTTTGATTAAGGTAGCTAGGGAAGAATTAGAGGAGAAGGAGAAAAAATGAAAGTAAATATTTGGGGTTTCCCTTACAGTTTATCAGGCCCAGCAGAACACTGCAAAGAATTCTCTAGAGCTTTAAGCAAACAAGGAGCAGACGTTGCAATCAACAGTCACTTTAAAGGAAATTGGAAATTTGATTCAGAGATATTTGAATTAGTAAACAAACAACCCTATAAGAATGCAATAGATGTTATCATGGACCCACCGTCTACTTGGTGGAGTCATATGAATGAGAAACACAAAGCGTTAATTGGAGTAACAGTATTTGAAGGAAGCCAAATAGGTTATGATTGGGCTTTAGGAATAAAACAACCAGAAGTAGACCAAATATGGTGCCCATCAAACCACACTAAGAACTCAATAGAAAAAGGAATGGAATCCTTTTTCCAAGAAAAACAAGAAAAGATAAACGTGATACCACATGGTTATGATCCAAAAATGTTTTACCCAAGCGATAAAAAAGAAGACAAGTTAAAATACCCAGAAGAAGACTACTTCACATTTTTATTCTTAGGTGGTTGGAGTCAAGGAAAAAAAGACCGGAAAGGATTAGATATTGCATACGCTGCATTTTGTCAAGAGTTTTCAAAAAAAGAACCAGTAAAGTTTTTATTCAAAATAACTAGTATTTACAATCCACCAGGATATAACCCACTAGCTCAATTGCAAAAAATAGAAGAAACTAAGAAAACAGAAGATTACCCAATACTACAAAGCATTACTCAAGATGTTGAAAAAAAACAATTGGCAAACATCTATCGTTGTGCTGATGTGCTAGTTTTACCGAGCAAAGCAGAAGCTTTTGGCATGGTTGGATTAGAAGCAATGGCTTGCGGAATACCAGTTATCACGAATAACTATGGTGGTCAATTGGATTACATTAATGAAGATAATGGTTGGATTGTGAAAGAAGGTTCTTTTGCACCAGCAACTGATCCATTATATATTTATGATTGGGCAGATTGGTTCCATCCAACAATCGAGTCTTGGAGAAAGATAATGAGAAAAGTGTACGAGAACAAGAAAGAAGTCGAGGCCAAATCTAAAAAGTCTTTGGAAACAGTAAAGGAATTCACTTGGGAAAAAGCGGGGCAAAAAGCAATAAAGCTTTTAGAGCAGTATTAAAGCAAACCTTAAATACTATTATCAACAGAAAGATATTACTACAACTAATTTAAGTGATTAAAATGGGAATATCAGAACCAATTATTAGCGCTTACAACGATATACTACAAGAACACGGAACTGATTTGTTGGTCTTTAGCGGGACAACCACATTCAACTCTCATGGAGACGCAGATACTACTTTCCCAGGGTCAGCTTTTAACAGAGGAATACTTCGATATTTGTCTGCAAACGAACTATCTTTTCTACCAGAAGGAAGCAGAAAAGAAGAAACGTTCAGCATTCTATTCAAAACAACTGCAGTCATTGACATTGGAGATAAACTCCAGATCAGCGGCAACACGACAAAAGACTGGGAAGTTATTGGAATGCAAGACGAGAAATTGTTGGACAACGCTACTATTTTTAGAAAAATAACCGCTGTTAGAATTTAGGCAAATTTAAATACCCTTTTCACCTAATAGTTACATAGCCACACGTAATAACGAAAATGGTGTCTCTGGCCAGAGAACGTGGCCTTCGATTTCCAAGAGAGGATAATCGAATCCAAGAGAGGAAGGACTACAATGACTACATTATCTACTGGATCAATTCACAATATTGCATTTAACACTATTTTTAATTTAGTGAATACTAATAAAG
>DRGT01000136.1 GCA_011055585.1 Candidatus Nitrosopumilus sp.
ATCTAATTCCAGGTAATGGTTGTACATCATTTTTGATCATAGAACGTGTTTCTGCATCATAAACAACTAAAGACCAAAAGTTTTCAGCAGGTACGTTTGCTGGGATGTTCAAGTGGTATGTATTTGAACCAATTAGAAAATTGTCATCAGCATCTCGATAAGTTCCTAGATATTTTGAACCCTTTCCTACAAGTTCAAGTACCATTGCATCAGCAGTTGTAATTGCCTGATACATAAAAGACATTCTTGGTTCAATCTGTGTAGCTCCTCGTTCATTTTCATAGAGAGGATTTTTTGTCATAAATGCCAATTCCCAATTCTTGTCAGGATAGTAGAGAAATGGTTCTTTGACAGGAGAATCATATGCAATGTTTCTTGCCATCAAATCTGCAATAACTGCAGCTTTATCTAGTAATTCTTTAGAATGCTCATCAGGTTCAAATGGTTCCCCTGGAACTATTCCGATTGCATGCATTAGACCAATTAGATTTTTGTCTTCAGCTCTAACAACAGTCTCTTTTGAATAAACTTCATGTAAGAATTCCCAAAAACCTTCAGTTTGAGGATATGACAACTTTAATGATTCTCCACTCACATCAAAGAATTGTACTTGTGGAGAATTATCAACTTCAGATAAATTATAGATATTTACATTTTTAATTAGTTCTTCAGCTGCAGCCATGTCTGGTGCATTAACAAATGCACGGCCCATAGCTATAAATCGCATTGTGTCAGATTGTTCAACAAAATAATTTTCAGTTTCTCCATCATAATTTGGAGGAATTTCTCCATCATAATTTGGAGGAAGTATCAAAAATGATGCTTCATTTCCTTCATTAGGTCCTACTATTCCATAATCAGTAATGACTTGTTGGTAAATATTGTCCACATGACCCTGAAGATTGCCAGCAGGAACATGAACTACAATTGGCCCATCAGAAAGATCTTGAAGTGTCATAAAATACAATACAGAGGTGTTTCCAGTAAGAAGTTCAATATCAGAATTCATAAAATCAGACCAATAAAGTACGTCACCAGTAGTGGCACCTACTTTATCTTGTTCATAAAAAATTCCAGCACCACCAACTGCAGGAAGTGCAAGATGGTAAACTTGAACTGCACGTTGGAAAAACAATTCATCACTAAGAAGTTTTGCAGATTCAGGTGTTAGATAATCATGGTCTATGGTAATGGTTCCACTTCTAGTTTCAATTGTTTCTATCCCCATTTGGGATTCTTGCTCCATGGTTTCTTCCATAACAGACTCTTCCATTACTTCAACTGGTTCACCAACAATTTCTGCAATTCCTAGTTGCACCCATCTTTCAGCAGTGCTTTGATCAACACAAATTGGATTTGGATTTGTTACTCTAACCACCTCAACTTCACCAGCTGGACAGGTTATCCCTTCAGCAAAGGAAAATAGTAAAACAGATACGATTCCAATTGATAGAATTAAAGGAATGATTGCAAAGAAGGGCTTGTAACCAATGTGATAATTTTTGATCATCGTCAAGTCGACTAAATATGTAGAGTGCCCCATCCACGTTCAGTCAATCTATCCACACTAGTGGTTTTAACGCACGCAGCAGATCCATCACTGGATTTCATCATCAATTGTAATCCTTCCTTACATACAACTGCATTTGCATCTGTTCCGTGTTCCATTTGCGCTAGTGGTGACATCAAAGTAAATCCACCCCTTGCCATAACTTGTTCTATTGCCATGGAAGTAACCATTACCTTAATTGAATCTGGGTTATCTGCACGAATCTGAATCTCTCCTGTTCCACATCTACCAGGTCCAATAACCCTACTACCTTCTGTACCAGGGGCAACAGCCTGCAACACTTCTGTATCTGAGGATATCACAATGTCATCCACATTTACATAATTGTGCCCACTACAACCTTCAAACATTACAAGATAGGTTCCTTCTATCCGCGATTCAATGATTGATTTTATATCAATAAACATAACTTGGGATCTATCCTGAATTCGTTCCGCTTCTCTCAGAGTGACAAGTATAGACAGTCTGTCAGATAATTTATCATAACGATCATCACCTTCAGTCTCCCAAACAGGATCATCAAATAACATTACACAGTTTCCAACAATATTATGATACAGATATCGTTGATTGAAAACATTTTCCTCCAAAGTTGTGTAATCCTCATAGATATTCTCACATTCTTGGAGTTGATTTTCTGTTAAGGGTTCAAGGGAATAAGATAGGTCCTTCTTTTGTATTGTTATATTTTGGGATTCAAAGGCTCCCTCAACAGATGGTAAAGCTAGTACAATTCCAATTGAAAGAATTAATGGAATGATTGCTAGAATTTTTTTGTGCCCCAAGGTAGTACTATACTCACAATTTTTTGTTGTATAAAAATGTGAGCACATAGGAGTCTAGTGCTAAACACTGGTAATGTATTAAGACAAAATGAAATTAGGACAACCTTATTTTCTTACAAGTTAAATAGACCTAAAAAATTATTATCGGCGTTGAGCACATTAGAAAAATCCCCTAAAAGGCTGCGTATCGCAGAAATAATTCTTGGTGTCATAGCTATTGCACTTTCAGCAGCGGTTTTAGCAAATCCAGATGTTACAACTTTGCTTTTCGTCACACTACTTGGCATTGCATTGATC
>DRGT01000137.1 GCA_011055585.1 Candidatus Nitrosopumilus sp.
GACAATACATTTGTCATACTTGTAGTTCAATTATAGCTGAATATAGGGAATTTCAAAAACCTGATGTGCAAAGAGATGTTGGTTCAGCAAGATCATTAACTCCAGATTATGGTTCTACCATTACTCCACCCGCTGAAACAACTTATACACCACCTACTGAAACAACTCATACACCACCTACTGAAACAACTTATACACCACCTACTGAAACAACTCATACACCACCCGCTGAAACAACTTATACACCACCCGCTGAACCATCATTTTCACAACCTCCATCTGATGAACCTCCACTTACAATGCCAACCTTTGATGAACCAACGAGTGTTTCAGAACCCTCAATTCCAGAAATTCAAACACAACCAATAGATTCTACATTTAATTCTATTTCTGGAATGGCAGTCATTGATGAAAATGCAAAAAAAATAGGAACTTCAAAACAAGTTGCTATAGATTCCTCACAAAATGTTGTTTTAGTAATAACAAATAATGAAGGAAATGATGTCACAGTTCCTTGGAATAAAATAAGAAAAATTGGTGAGGTGATACTGCTTGGAAGTTCAAGTGAAATTACTGCATCACAATCAGAAAATTGTTCAAGTTGTAATTATAATAACAAAATAGGCTCAAAATTTTGTGAACAGTGTGGTGGAAAGCTTTAGAGTACAAAATTCAAGTAATATTTCATTCATCAGATATAGGTTGAATGTAAATTGACAGCAGGCAAAGTTTCAAGAGGAGTAGTCAAAGACATCATAATTGTTATTGTAGGTGTTTTGATTATTTGGTTTGGATTAAAAATGGTTACTGGGACAGATAATCCATTTTATGTTGTCTCAAGTGGAAGTATGGTTCCAGTTTTAGAAGTATATGATGTGTTAGTAGTTGATGGAAAGATTTCTTTTGAAGAAGTAGAGATAGGTGACATCATTGTTTTTAATCGGCCGTCAGGGCATGATAGAGTAATTGTTCATAGAGTAGCTGCAATAATTGATGAGGATCCATTTACAATTCGAACAAAAGGAGATGCCAATCCAGCCTCAATTCCAGGTACTGATTTCCCAATTACAGAAGAAGAATACATTGGAAAAGTGTGGCATATAATTCCTGATGTTGGTTATATTACCAGAATAATGCAACCTCCTGTAAATTATATAATTATTGCAATTATTATAGGAATAATGATTTTTAAACAAATTTCAAAAGGTAAAAAAGAAAAAGAACCTAGTTACAAATCTTTGAATGTAGAAGACGACAAAGCTGAGATTTCGTCTGTTACTTTAGATGAATTTAAAAAAATTCCTAAAGATAATGCATATTCAAGTTCTGAAAAAACAGGAAATGGAAACATAACTAATGAAAAAAGTTCTGATTCAGAATCTCTAAAAGAAAATAATTCTGATGAGAATAAAGGAAAGGAATAGGTTTATTCCTTTTCGTTGCTAATTTTGAAAACTCGTTTAAAATAATCAGAAGGTTCAACAGGTTCTTGGAAATCATCCTTAACCTTTGCAAGATGCTTGGCTAAGTTCATCTTGTAACCTAATTGCATTATACGACCGATCTGAATTCTTTGTGCTTGAGGAGAACCTGCGCCGTGCATAGATTCTGTCAAGTATCCTACTGCATTTCTACCCATAGTCATGTTTTCAATTAGTCTTAGAATTCTCATTCTATTTTCTACATCAACGCCTTTTCTTCCCGCCAAGTATTTTCTAAGAATTGGGCCAGTTTCTGGATTTCTAAAATCTTTTTCAGAAGGCATTGTTACCATAAGACCGCCGGCAATATCTTGAGCTAATCGACCAATCTCATATGGAAAACGAGTAACATTATGTTTACAGACATTTGCTAACATATCATCATTCAACCAAACTCCTGACTTCAACTTATGTGATTGATAAGATGAAGCAAGTCCAGCAGCAAAAATTGATTCGTTAAGATGAGTCATTTCAACTAATTTATCTCTAATATGAGAAACATTTGGAATTCCATTATAATCTGATATTGTTGCAGCTGCACCAATTAAGACATCACCAAGTCCTGTCTTACACACATAGCTTCTTCTGTGATAACAAGTAAATCTTTCAATTAACATTGATGCAAATTCATATTCGCCATTCAGGAAAACTTTTTCCCAAGGAATGAAAACGTTTTCTAGGATCATCATTGCTTCTTGTCCAGAATATTGTGAGTTTCCTGAATCAATATCACCTTCTTCCATACTTCTTGTGTCACAAGACTGTCGTCCATAAATGTAAGTAAGTCCTTCGGCATCAGCAGGAATAGCACCAACGATAGCATAGTCTTTATCGTTTTCAGTTAATCTAATGGTTGGCATTAGAATAATCCAATGTGAGTTAATACAACCAGTTTGATGTGCTTTTGCTCCTGTGACATATACTCCTTTGTCATCTTTTTTAACAACGTGTAGAAATAGGTCAGGGTCAACTTGTTCTGTAGGTCCTTTACTTCTATCTCCTTTAGGATCAGTCATTGCACCACCAATAACAAAATTTTCAGTTTGTACCATTTTGATAAAATCAAGTAATCTTTGATGATAGTTTGTTCCATGTTTTTCATCAATTTCAAAGGTAGTTGAATGAAGTGAGTTTAATGCATCCATTCCAACACAACGTTGGAAGCAGGTACCGGTGTTTTGACCCATTTTTCTCTGCATTTTATTTTGTAAAACCAAATCTTGAGCACTCTCAGCAATATGCAAAAATCTGTTTACTCTTTGACCAGTTATTGAAGATTGAGCAGTTGCCAGTTCTTCTTCTCTTACTGCAAGATCATAAGTTTCAGCAACTGCGTTAATTGAGGGTCTGATCAAAGGATGTTCTACTGGGTCATCTACGAGTTCACCAAAGAGATGTACCTTCAGTTTTCTACCTCTAAGGCTGTTGATATAATCCTCTCCAGTCCTAATTACCATAAACAGTTTTCCTCGAAGTTCTATAAAAATTCTAGATCGTGATTAGTCATGTAATCAGAGAGATTCAAAGACCAATTCTTACATCAAGAATTTTACATCCTTTACCTTTTTCCATAACAAGTACGGGATTCATATCAAGTTCTTTAATTTCCTTAAAGTCAGTAACAAGTTGTGAAAGCCTTTGAATACATTCTGATAACTTTTTGATATCTGAAGGTTTTTCGCCTCTAACACCTTCAAGTATTTTTTTGGTTTTAATTGATGAGATCATATCGTTTGCTTCACGATCAGTTACAGGAGCTAAACGAAAAGTAACATCTTTCAAAACTTCAACATAAATTCCACCCATACCTAGCATGATAACTGGACCAAATCCTGGTTCAAGTTTTGAACCAATGATCATTTCTTTTCCACCTTTAACCATCTCTACAATAAGAACTCCTTTAATCTCAGCTTTTTTGTTGTACTTTTTTGCATTTTTTACAATTTCTTTAAAGGCAACTTTTACTTCGTTATCATTTGTTAAATTAACTTTAACACCACCAGCATCTGACTTGTGAATTATTTGTGGTGAAGCAATTTTCATAACAACTGGATGACCAATTTTTTTTGCAATCTTTACTGCTTCGTTTTCATTTTTAGCTAAGGAGCTTTGTGGAAGTGGAAATCCATAAGCTCGAAGAATTTCTTGTCCTTCTTCTTCAAGAAGGTTTGGTCTTTTTTCTTTTTTTACTTTGTCAAAAACTTTCTTTGCTTTTGCTTTGTTTACATTAAGTTTGGTAATTTTACCAGGTGGAGATTTAATCCAATCAGCAAATCTAAGCATGGCAGCTAGAGTCCTAATTGCACCCTCAGCATAGGTATAGTATGGAACTCCACCTTCAGAGAGTATCCTTCTATTTTCAACACCTTCATCAAGTCCCATCAGACTTGCAAGCATTGTTTTTTTGTATTTTTTAGAGTGTTTTACTACAACTTCAGCCAGTTTATCATAATCTAAGGTTCCTGATGGTGTACACATTGTAATTACAGAACCTACATTTTTGTGACTAAGAACTTCATTTAGAACATTATCAAAGCGATTAAAGTCAGCATCACCTACAATGTCAACGGGATTTCTAGAACTTCCCCAAGGGGGAATCACTGCATCAATTTTTGGTCGTATACTAGTAATGTCTGCCATTTTAATTCCGTATTTTTCACATGCATCTGTTGTGATAATAGCTGGGCCTCCGGCATTTGACACAATTACAAAATCTCCTTTTAGTGGAAGTGGTTGTTTTGAAAATGCTGTTGCATAATCAAATAATTCCTCCATTGAATCTACTCTAATTGCTCCTGATTGGCGTAGTAATGCATCATAGATTTTATCAGAACCCATTAGTGCACCAGTATGAGACATTGCAGCTTTTGCACCAGCAGTACTACGTCCTGATTTCAAAACAAAGATTGGTTTTTTGAATTTTTTAGTAATATTTTTACTAACTTTGAGAAATTCTTGTCCATCTCCCATATCTTCAAGATACATAACAATAACTTTGGTTTGTTTGTGATTTGCCAA
>DRGT01000138.1 GCA_011055585.1 Candidatus Nitrosopumilus sp.
TATTGCAATTGTACACTTTGAATGACTAATGTTTTAGAAAAATTGACAGCGATCTTTGCTTCGACAGTTCGCATCAAATGTTGTCTTTTTTGATCATACTTAAGATCACATCAGAATCCCTATTGATAAATAATGTAACATCTTTTAGAATAGTATTACAAAAAGAATCGGTATGATGAATGAATTATGAAACTTTTAAAATGACATGTTAATGGTTTTCATGAAATTGAGTGTGATTGTGGTGAAAAATTAATTGTAGGTACTGATATTTTCTTTGAACACAAAATCAAATGTCCACAATGGGAAGATTAGCTAGTGACATTCAACTGAACGTGAACAGTTTTACCGAACTGTTGAAATCTAAGAATTAAGAATTTTTATGCCTAAAAAGGGGTATTGCCTTTTTATTGAGAGTAAAAAGGCAAAGCACTAGGAATAAGATATGAAGTACATGTGCAGAACCTGTAAAAAAAAATGTGATGATATTCAAAAACATTTGATGACAGTACACAGATTTTCAAAGGCAACTATAGAATCCCAACTCCGAACAAACCCAAAGAGTTATGATAATTCCTTTGTAAAATTAAAATAATCAAATCTAAGAATTTTCAGAATTAACAGTTCGCATCAAATGTTAATTTGAATGCTACGATACAAGCATAAATACTTGGGCTCAAGATGACATTTGTTGAGCAAGCTTGTCGTAAATTGTGAGCCATTAAACAGAATTTTAGATGGAAGGAAAATATCTCAGCAAGAGGTATATGAAATTTTTAATGTTTCTGAAAAAGAACCGACTGAACTTTTTCAAACAGCCCAAATCCTTAGAAAGCAAAACAAGGGAAATTTTGTAAGTTTTTCAAAAAAAGTATTCTTCAATTTGGTTAACTTGTGCAAAGATACTTGTTCGTATTGTACCTACAAAGCAGAACCTAATGAATCAAAATTATCAATGTTATCAAAAAATGATGTGAATCAGTTGTTAACACTGGCAAAAAAGTACAATTGTGTTGAGGCATTGTTTGTAACTGGAGAAAATCCAGAACAAAAGTACCAAGAAGCAAGAACATGGTTGAAAACAAATGGTTTTTCAAGTACGGCAGAATATCTGATTCACATATCTGAGCTTGCCTTATCAAAGGGTCTTTTTCCTCATACAAATGCTGGAAATTTAACTAAAGAGCAAATGAGAGAATTACAAAAAACTAATCCTAGTATGGGCCTTATGCTTGAAAATGTGAGTGAGCGCCTTATACAAAAAGGAATGCCCCATTATCTAGCCCCTAGTAAAAAACCAAAAGCAAGATTACAGGTTCTTCAAAATGCAGGGGAATTGGGATTGCCAATGACAACAGGGCTGCTTGTTGGAATTGGAGAAACACCTTATGAAATAATTGAATCCATTTTTGCAATAAAAAATCTCAATGATAAATATTCAAACATTCAAGAAGTTATTCTTCAGAATTTTCATCCAAAACCAGATACGTTGATGAATAACTTTCCATCTGCTGAAGAAAATTATTTTAAAATTGTTGTTGCGCTAACAAGAATTATTCTACCTGAGATGAATATTCAAATTCCTCCAAATCTTTCACCCAAATCTTACCAAAGCTTTCTGTCAGTTGGAATAAATGATTGGGGTGGAGTCTCACCATTAACACCAGATTATGTAAACCCCGAATTTTCATGGCCTGAAATAAAAAAAATTGAAGAAAATTCTAAAAAAGCAGGTTTTAAGCTTCGTTGTAGATTCCCGGTATACCCAGAATTTTTCTCATTTCTTAATTCAGAACTAAAAGAAAAGATCTCAACTCTTGAAGATAAACAAGGATTTGTCAGGGAGGATTATTGGAAATGACTTTGCAAGTTGAACGCCTAGATATTTTGTTAAAAAATGCAGATCCATTAATTTCTGAAACCCTTAATCGGGCATTATCTGACAAAGAAATTTCTGAAAAAGAAGCAGTTAGGCTGTATGATGCCAAAGGAATTGATTTTCATCTAGTAGGAATGGTTGCAAATGAGCTTAGAAAACGCAGGATTGGAGATGTGGTAACTTATGTTGTAAATAGAAATATCAATTTCACAAATGTTTGTATCAAAAGATGCGGTTTTTGTGCATTTAGTAGAGACTTTCGAGAAGAGGAAGGTTATCTTTTACCTGTTGAAGAGATTGTTAATAGAGCAAAAGAGGCACATCGCTATGGAGCCACAGAGGTTTGCATCCAAGCAGGGTTGCCACCGGATATGGAGTCTAATCTTTATGAGAAAATTTGTAGAGCGATAAAATCTGAGGTTCCGGAAATTCACATTCATGGGTTCTCGCCAGAAGAGGTACTTTATGGTGCAACAAGGTCTGAAGTTTCCATAAGAGAGTATTTACTCAGACTCAAAGATGCAGGGGTAAACACTCTTCCAGGAACGGCAGCTGAAATTTTAGATCAACAAATGAGAGACAAGATTTCTCCTGGAAGAATTAGTGTGAAAGATTGGATTGAAGTGATAACTACTGCCCATAAACTTGGAATTAATTCAACTGCAACTATGATGTTTGGTCATATTGAATCTCCAGAACATCGTGTAATGCATATTGCCAAGCTACGTGAAATTCAAAAATTAACAGGAGGTTTTACTGAATTTGTTCCTCTGAACTTTATTGCCAGTGAAGCACCTATGTATAAACACAATCTTCATGATGGAATAAGAAATGGCAGTAGCTCTAATGACGCGTTGTTAACTCATGCAATTGCAAGAATTATGCTTAACAATTTCATTGATAATATTCAAATGTCTTGGGTTAAAGAAGGACAAAAAATGTCTCAACTGCTTCTAATGTGGGGAGCAAATGATTTTGGGGGAACTTTGATCAATGAAAGTATTTCAACATCTGCTGGAGCACAAAACGGCCAATTAATAAAACCAAAAACCATTAGAAGATTGGTAAGAGAAGTTGGCAGAATTCCTGCTGAAAGAAATACCACCTATAAGATTCTAAAGAAATTTGAAAATGGATTAGAATCAACTGATGCATTAGATGATTTAGAAGATGATAAAAAATTTGGTTCCTATTTTGATCTAATTAAGATTAAGAAATTCAAATATCAAAATCCTCGGCGAAATTAATTGTCAGCCTGTGATAGGGCAATTGATTATGCTGAATCAAAAGGTATTGATGAATGCGAAGCAGTTTCTGTAAAAAGAAAAATCATCACCATAAGAATTACAGATTCACAAATTGCTGAGGCAAAGCAGAATCAAGAAGAATCAATGGGAATAAGAATTTTTCATACTAAGAAAATTTCATCGGCGCAAACTACCATTTTAGAAAATTTCAAAAATTCCATTGATCAAGCATTAGAGTTATCCAATCTTACAAAATCAAAGCCATTTTGGAGAAGCTTGCCTTTTGAATTTAAGAAAAGCTCACTTGAAGGGGTTTTTGATGAAAAACTAAAAGAAATCACAGGTAGTCAAGCGTCTGACATTGCTCAATCAATGATTGATTCTTCAGAAAATCCAAAAATTAATTCTATTTCAGGTGCACTAAATATCGTCTCAGAAGAATTTACAATTTCTAATACAAATAATCTCAGATGCACAGATGATGCAACATACATTTCGGGAATAATCAATGCAGATTCAAATGAGGGAAATCTCCCAGTAAGTGGAATTGGTCAAGCATCTTGTAGAACATTAGATAACTTTTCACCAAAACAAATTGGAGAAGATGCAAAAAACATGTGCATTAATTCCATTAATCCCCAACAATGTGAATTTGATACTTGTTCAGTTATTTTTGAGCCATATTCTGTTGGAGAGATTCTTTCTTTTGTTCTTTCATCAAACTTTAATCGTAAAATATATTCAGAGAAACGCAGTTGTTTCTCTGAAAAAATAGACGACGTTGTAGCTGCTGAGAATTTTAGTTTAATTGATGATCCGCATTCTCCAGAAGGAATTGGAAGTAAATCTTTTGATGATGAAGGAGTTCCAACGAAAATTTTACCTTTGATTGAAAATGGAGTTTTCAAAAACGTTTATTCTGATTCGTATAATGCGTTTAAAGAAAACAAAGAATCATCAGGTAATGCTCTAAGACCAGGATCTCCAATGGGACGCAGTGCTGAACCTATTCCTGTACTAGGAACTCATAATCTTAGAATTAAAAATGGTAATTTTTCACGTGATGAAATTATCAAAGAAACGAAAAAAGGTATCTTGATTGGGCGATTATGGTATACTTATGCAGTAAATCCAATCAAAGGAGATTTTTCATGTACTGCTCGAAGTGGAATTAGAATTATTCAGGATGGCGAAATCAAAAATCCAGGAAAACCTGTTAGAATTGTTCACAACATTACAAATTTGTTGCAAAATATTTCCGCCATCGGAAATAATGCTAGAAATGTTCTGCAGTGGGCATCTTTGCCATCTATTTGCCCAAGTGTTAGAGCAGAAGATGTCAAATTAACCATAATTTAGGGGATTTTGAGGCTAAAAAACGAAGGTTGCGACTAGATAGACAATATATGCTATTATGAGACCTATTCCAATTGGTCTTGTAATCAAACCAGTTTTCATGACAATAAACAAAACAAGTGCAAATCCAATCATTACAGCATAATCTACAAAAACTTCAGACACAACTGTTATTCCTGCAATGGTAGCACCAATTCCCATGATCATCAAAATATTATAGATATTACTTCCAATGATGTTTCCAATTCCAATATCAGTATGACCTTTACGAATTGCAATTATTGATGTAATCAATTCAGGAAGTGATGTTCCAATTGCAATCACAGTTATTCCGATAATTCTTTCTGAAAGTCCAAATGATTCCGCTAAAATTACTGCGTTATCTATAGTCAGTATGGCACCAAAATATAACAAAGTAATTCCAATGGCTATAAATCCAATTGAGCGCGGATAGATATTTTTTTTCTGAATACTTTCATCTGCGTTATTATCTCTTTGTTTTTTAACATCTCTGTAAATAAAAATTGTGAAAACAATTAGTAAAACAATTAGTAAAATACCATCATATTGTGAGATTTCGCCATCAATAGATAATGCAATTAATAATAGCGAAACTCCAATCATTATTGGTACTTCTTTTCGTATAGTTATTTTATTGACAACTAGTGGAGTAATAATTGCAGCAATGCCAACGACCATACCAACATTAGCTATATTGCTTCCAATTACATTTCCTAGAATTATTGCACTATGTTCGCCAGCTGCTGCGATGCTTGCGGCTAACTCGGGGGTTGAGGTTCCATATGCAACAACGGTCATACCAATAATTAATTTACTAATTCCAAGTTTTTTTGCAATTGAGACACCACCATCTACTAAATAATGTCCACCAATACACAACATGACAATTCCAACTATCGTTAGTACCGCATTGATAGCAATTTCCATGCTTGTTAATAAAATCACATTTGTTTAAAGGGACATTCTTACGCATAATTCACCATTCTAGCAATCAAAGTAGATTTGTCCACAATCCCAAAAGGTGTAAAAAAATAACCTTGATGGATCAACAAAGCACGAGTTTAAGATTAATAAGGTAATGTACTGTACAGTACTGTATGATGAGAGCACGATTAACCTACGTACCCATAGAGGTAGCCGATCAATTCGAAGATTTTATCATAAAAAGAGGCGAACAGGTCCTAGATGCTGTCAAAGCAAGGACACGTGACTATAGCACACTATCTCTGCTAAAGTTGTTGTACCAACTAAGAGGAAACCCATTGACATTTTCTAATTTATACTCTAAATCAAAGATCAGAATGAAAAAATCGTTTCTAAACTATCTGCATCTTTGTGTAAATTATAATTTCATTAAAAAAGAACCAGTTGGATCTAATGTGATCTACTCCATTACCGATAAGGGTAGAACGATGTTAGATTTGTTCATGCAAAAAAGTAATTAGACTGAAAATTTTGATGTAAAGAGTGCAAGGGGTATTTCCAGAAGCAGAAGTTTATGAAATAAACAAAGTCAAACTTAAAAGCCCAATAATTTTTGCTGGTTTTGTAGGAGCAGGGCTGGTTGGTTCCATAGCAATTGAATGTATGATAAAAAAATTGCAAATGAAAGAAATTGCATATATGAGATCAAAATATCTTCCCCCATCGACAGTCTTTATGAATGGCAGATTGCGTCACCCATTCCGTTTTTATGCAAACAAAGAAGGGACTGTTTGTGCAATAATTTGTGAAATAACACTACGGATGGAAGGCTTGTACACAATTGCAGGTACAATTTTAGATTGGGCCAAAGAAAAAGGATCAAATGAAATCATAATTCTGGATGGGGTTGCAAGTGATGCACATGATAATAAAGCATATTGTGCTGCAGAAGAAGATCTTTGTAGAGTTATGGCTGATAAAAACATCAACATCATTCCTCATGGTTTTATTACTGGTATTGCAGGTGGAATTCTTAATGAATGTTTGATAAGAGAAATTCAAGGAATAGCTTTGTTAGTCAAAGCAAACGCAATAATTCCTGATCCTGATGCGGCGGCCACTATAATTGAGGCAGTAAATAGATTATATGAAATGCAAATTGACACTGCGGATCTGAAAAAAGAAAAGGAGAAGATTGCTGCTGAATTAGAAGAGCTTTCTAAAAAATATCTTCAGTCCAAAAAAGAAGAATCTTCTGATATGTACATGTAAAATTCAGCTCTAAGCAAATTCTTTTATTCGCATCAAGACCGACTCAACTTATGGTCTTAACCTACAAAAAAGCAGGTGTAGATATAACAAAAATTAAAAAAAGTCAAGCCACGATTGGCAAAATTATTAAATCCACACATAAATTGCAAAGTAAAGCAAAAGTTGTTCATGGTTTTGGCCATTATGCAGGTATTACTGAATTACCTGGAAAGATGATGTTAGCTATCCATACAGATGGAGTTGGGACAAAGGTTCTCATTGCAAATAAAATGAAAAAGTACGACACTGTTGGAATTGATTGCATTGCGATGAATGTAAATGATATAATATGTATTGGTGCCACGCCAATTTCTTTTGTTGATTATATTGCTGCAAACAAAAATGATCAGAAAATTTTTAAAAAAATTGTTGAAGGTCTAGTAAAAGGAGCTAAAAAGGCCGGAGTTCCTATAGTTGGAGGCGAAACTGCAATAATGCCAGATCTATTTGCAGGCAATGGTTTCTCATTTGACTTGGCAGGAATGGTTATTGGTTTGTTATCAAAAAAACAGATGGTTCTTGGAAAATCAATCAAAAAAGGTGACGTAATAATTGGCGCAAAAAGCAGTGGATTGCATTCAAATGGATACACATTAGCAAGAAAGGCTTTACTTTCAAAATATTCTTTAAAAAGTAAGATCAAAGGGATTGGTGTTTTAGGAAATGCACTTCTAACTCCGACTGAAATCTATGTAAAACCTGTTTTAGAAATTATTCAAAAATGTAATGTTCATGGATTGGCACACATCACTGGAGGTTCCTTTACAAAGCTTTTGAGATTAAAGAAAATTGGTTATGATTTAGATTCATTGCCAAAGCCACCTACAATAATGCAATTAATTGAAGAGCAAGGAGTAAAGAGCTTAGAAATGTACAAGACCTTTAACATGGGTGTTGGATTTTGTGTAGTAGCTCCTAAAAATGAAGAAAAAAGAATAAACTCGATTTTCAAAAAATTTGGAATTAAAAGTAGCCGAATAGGAAAAATTATTGAAAAGAAAGGAGTTTTTGTGAATTCTCTAAAACACCAATCCCTTTGATCTTACTTTTTAAAGAATATTTTGAAAGTAAAGCCTTTCTTGCTAATGTGTATCCATTTGAATGCAATCCA
>DRGT01000139.1 GCA_011055585.1 Candidatus Nitrosopumilus sp.
AGTTTTTGAATGTTGCTGCTCCCGATTGTGCGCCTGATATTTTCAAATCTCCTGCTGTCCCAATAAATAGTATCCCTGCTGGGGCAAGAACAGTCGTATCACTCAATGTTACATCTGCTATATTTTCTGGTATTGCTAAACTCATTGTTTACTCCTTTCTAAAATTAATACTTCCTCGCTTTAAATTTGTTGGCATCCTCACTCTTATCTACAAGTCCTGAAATCTTCCCTGCTCTAATAACAGAGTCAGCAGTTGACTTCAGAGGAACTCCTTTTATCTTACTTGCTAGGTCAATAGAATCCCAAATTACATCCTTTATAAGTTTATCTCTATCCTTCTCAGCTTGCCATCTTCCTTTCTTGTAGATGTTAGGCATAACTGTCAGCCTGATTACTTTTCCCAAGTCTCCAATCGCTTTTCCCAAGTCTTCAAGAGTTCTTGTCAAAGGGTCAGTCAAACCAAATCCTCTTTTGCCAAGAATTTTGTCAATGGTTATTGCACCTATGTTACCAAGAAAGAACATATTACCAAGCCCTGTTTTTATAATGTCAACTGCAAAACGAGTAAACATATTCCATGCTTTATCTGCTTCTCTCTTATCCTCTGGATGGTCAACACCTAGACCTCTTACTGCATTAACAGCAGCTATCATTGTAGATGATACAGCGTTTACAAGAATCATCCCTGTCATTAGTTTTCTAAAATCTGTAAGTGTTTTCTCGCTCCTATTCCATCGTTCCGCTATCCTTCTAATTATCATCCAGTTCTTGTTTCTTTGGCTGGTATATTTTGTTGCAAATTTTAAGTATGTGTTTGAAGTTCTTCCAATGTAACTCCTGTCCTTCATGTCAAATGTTGGCTGTGTTCTTCTAATAACCTTCCAAGCCCTAGCAGCGACATGCTCATGGAACGCATCTCCCTTAAGGTCAGGTTGCAATGCCTTTGTTTCAAATTCTACTGCTCTCCATATACTAGCAATTGCCATCTTGTCAAATTTGTGAATACCGACCATAGCCTTTTGACTCAGTAAAGACTTACCCAAAATCAACCTTCTCGTTGCTCCCATACCAGCTATGTCACCAGTTTCCAAAGTTATATTTCCCTGAAACCTCTCCCTTAAATGTGGAGAGAATTTAATTATTCTATCTACTAACTTTTGAGAGCTAATAGGTCGCATACCTCTTGCTAAATAAATTGGATTAATCTCTGTTGAAGCCAACCAAAATGATACAGGTTGTTTTAAGAAAACGAAAACGTTTCCACCAAGTATAGCAACGTCAATTTTACTCTGCCAATTCTGAAATAGTTTTCCAACAGCATCGTTATTGAAAATACTTCCTTCAACTTTCTCTAAATAGTCTTGCAACACTGGTAAGTATTTACCTTTTCCAGCAGCTATTACTTTACTTTTAAACTCAGAAGAATTAAACATGGCTTTGGCATTTCTTAGTGGTTCTGCCAACCCAATAAAACTACTTGTCTTTTTAATGCTGTCAGTCAAAACATCGAAAGCATCACTAATTATAATAGCTTCAGTTGTACTTTTTCTTTTCTTGAAAATTCCTAAATTCTCCAAGACATTTCGCACAAAATCATCTTTACCTGCCAGCCCTTTATACTCTTGTGGTTTGACTACTCTTGCTAATTCACTGGTATGTGTTGGAAAATATTCAGGTTCAACTGCAACTGAAAATCCAAACAATCTTTCAAAGACATCATTAAGTCTCTGCTTTTGTAAGGTGTTAAAATAAGAACTTATTATATCAGCAACTTTTTTCTCTTTACTTGTTAGACTTTCAGTTATACTGTCTAAGTCAGCTTCGGTTATTTTGATTACCTCACCACTTTTTGAACGAGCAAGTACCATTCCACCTTCAGTAAGATGTAATCTTGAATTTTTATTTCTAGCCAATAGAGCAATAGAAAGTTTAGTGCCCTTTCTTACAGTGAGATTCTTACCACTATCAAGTGAAAAAGATTGTGCTTTAACTTTGCTTGTTCTTGATGTAAGACTTGCACTCCATGTCTTATCAACTAATTTCATTAGACCAGATTCAATAAGAAACTTTTCTGATTCAGTTCTAAAGTTTATAGCTTTGGCAGAACCTTCATCAATCGCATTGTACATAACTTGCATTATAATGCCATCATCCTTGCCATCTAAAATCTCTGAAATCAGTTCGGTATTCCATGCAGCAGCACCAACTAAGTCCTTCACAACTCCCATACCTTTGAAGACCTCACGTTCAGCTTCAAACTGCAAATCATCAAGGTTGTCAATGCTACTTATAGTTTTGTCAAACCTATCCTCTATATTTTTAATTGCCTCTTTAAGTTGTGTCTCTTGTCGTTCAGTTCTATTGCTCTTATTTAACTTCTGCTTTTCCTCGTTCAAATGCATCAAATGAGCAATCGAATCATGTATAAGTTGAAGGTTATCAACGCTTAATTCAGACAGTGGAATTTTATCCAGTCGTTCTAAAACAATTAATTCATCTGGTGTTATCTGATTGCCAGCATTTTCTCTCAATGTCTTTGCAGCCCAAAAAGTTTTTGCAACTGTTTTTCTAGTTGGTTTAGTAATTGAAAAAGGTTTTAGTATTGCCTCAATTTGTGGTTTAAATTCTGAACTCACCTTCGCCAATGTTTTTGCCTTAGTTAATTCTTTGATGTTGTCTATAAGTAACCTTTTTAAAGATTTGTCAAGAGCTTTATCAATCCTCTTTTTAAGTTTTGGTAAAGCCTTATCAAGTTGTTTTTCAGTTTGAATATTTAAAATCTCTTTAAGCAGGGAGATTCTAGTTTTTGGGTCAACTTCTGATTTAGAAATAAATGAGGCATACTCCCTTTGAAATTCCTTTATTTCCTTTTCAGTTATCTTCTTTCCAAGCCTTTTACCTTGCTCTATCCCTGCAATCCTCTCCTTCAAGGCTTTCTCCTGTAGTGCAACAATCTCATTTGCTCTAAGAGTAACCTTCTTCGTTCCCAAATCAATTCGAGTTTTAGCATCGAGAATTTGTAAGCTGGTTATTTCTTCTTCTAATACTGCCCTCATATCATAGAGTTTTAATGTATCTCTGTGAAGAATATCAATAACAGATTGCTTATCAATTTTGTCAGCTTTTTTAATAATATCATTTAACCTTACGTCAATATCTGATATTTCATCTTTTAGTTTAGTTACCCTTGCTGGTATATCCTTTCGTTTTATTGTTTTTGTTATAGCTGTAATCCTGTCAGTGTCACCTTCAAATTCTAACTGTGCCCCCCTTTGTTGATCTCTTTTAATTGATTGCAATGCTTTCTTTTCATTTTCAGTTAGTTCTTTTGCACCTTCGCCTCTAAGAATCCTACTTTGTTCTGCTACAGCAGCGTCCGTTGCTTGTCTTCGTTCTTTTTCTCGTCTTTCTTCTTTTCTTCTCTCTTTTTCCTTCCCAACTTCAACTGGTGATGTACCCTCTGGTATACCTTTTGTTTCAGCCTTTTCAACAAGTTCATCTTTAAAAAGGGTTGGATTTTCTATAATAAATGCAACAGCCCTATCAGGTATATTATTAAAATCTTTTACTTCACTTATGCCCTTAACAAGTTCTTCTTTACTTTTAAATCCTAACAGGTCTATTTTTCTTCTCTCAAAAGTACGCCTGTCAATTTTATCACCTTCAAACTCTCCCTCTAAAACCTTTAACCTTCTGTCTATTTTCTTATCCTGTTTCTTTTTTGACTCTACTTCTTTTTCAGTTACAACTTCTTCTTCTACTAATGAAGTTCTCCCCACTTCCATCCTAAACTTTAATTCTTCTGCTTGAAATGCCTCCTCCGCTTCTTCCATCTTTACTCTTAATTCTTCACTTAAGTCTACTAATGCTTGTTTCCTTGCAGCCTTAACATTTATACCTTTACCTACTGCTGGAAGGAAAGACAATGCACCTATAGCTGGGGATGCTCCAGCAAGTCCTTTCATGTTAGCAATAAATTCTTCTTTTGTAGAAAGTACATTATAGTTACCTGTTAAATCAGCAGCCAGCCATCTTGCTGATATTTGAATTACTTCCTGTATAACTTCTTGTCCCAATTCTAGTCCTGTTGTCTTTGCCCAAAAAGTAATAGCTTGAACCATAGCATTTTGCGCTGTTTTTGATTGAATAGCTTTTGCAAAAACTCTTTTAAAACCAGCACCAAAAAGTCTTACCTGAAACACTTCCGTTACACCAATTCCAAGTCCAGCAGCTATAGCAACTGGTAAAGCAACGTCAGATGGAATACCATCACTAAGCAATTCAACATACAAACTCATACCTTCTGTTTCAACAGCAGCTTTGATTACACCATATGTCCCTCCCACTGTCAAACCAGCAGCAGCACCAACTGGCGCACCAACACCTGTTGAGAAAAAGCCAACTACAGCACCCATTGAACCCAAAGCAAGAGCATGAGTAGCACCTTCCTTTGCACTATTAATCATGTGTGGTGCAAGTTTTGCAAGTTCTATAACAGTAGATTGAAGGGGTTTATTAAAAAAAGGATACTGTTTTAATTTATCAAGTTCTTTTTGCTGTTTTATAAACTCTGTATTGGCTTGTTTGACTCCATCTTCAATACTTATTTGTCCTTTTGCAATTGCAAGTCCAATAGACCCAGCTATCATTTGTTCTTCTGCAATATCATAAGTTTTTCTAACATCATCATAAAAACTAGGAGCATCTTTAAACTCTGATGATAACTCTTTTGTCACTAATTCTGGATTATCCAGAGTTAAAGTGTTCTCACCAACTGGAGTAGCATCAGCAATATCATCATTAGTAAGACTAAATTGAAATTGTGATTGCTCTACAAGACCACCATCAGCATCCTGAACCAATGGAACAGCACTGGCAATATCATCTCCACTACTCTTTTTTGTAATATCTAATGCAAGATCGCCTATATTAATAACCATTATTTAAAAGGTACTGTTACCCCTCCGTTAAGAAATTTTATAACACTTCCATTTTTCATACGCATAAGTTTTCCCTCTTTTGGAATATCTTGAAGTGCTGGATTCTCTTTTGCCCATTCTGCTTGAATAAACCTACCAGCAACTGCTATTGCAACTTCATTTGTGACTGGTTGAAATCGTTCCTTCATTCTACTAAGTTCATCAAGTGTTTGTGTAATAACATTAGCTTTCATCCTCTCACCAACTTCCTCAGACATATTTGGAAATTGAGCTAACTTGTTTACTACACTATCATACATAGCATCTTGTGGTGTTTTCCAATTCCCAAACCCTAACCAATTTGCTTTACCTTTTGCCTCTGAAAGTTTATCAATCATTGGAGTTGTTAACTGATCTAAAAACCCCCTTGCCTTTTCTGACTTCATCTGTCTATTTGCAACTGCCTCTATGATCTCTCCTCTAACTTTCATTATGTCTTCTAACACACCATCTGCTGTTCTTTTGTCTGGAGATATATTAAGTCTTCTAACACTGTCAGCTATTTTATTAACTACTGCAATACTTTCAATTGATTTTATGTCTGTATTTTCAGCAGCAATTTTTAAAAGGTCTTTATTAATCTCTTTTAATTCTGGAAATTTTTCTGTCAAAGAAACAACTCCACCTTTACCATCTTCAATCATAGTTATATCCATTTCATCAGAGAGTGCGTTTACTGCTGCTGTATCTAATCTACCTTCTAACCATAATTTTTCAATACCACCATATTTTTCAATTGTTGTTGTTCTCGCTTCAAGGTCAATTTTATCTTTCCATCCTTTTATAGAACTTTCCATTTGTCCTTCAAATTTAACTTGTTCAGTTGTATCTAAACGACCATTAAAAAAACCTTCTTTTAAAAGTTGTCTTCCTTCTAATGGGTTCTCATTCATTAATCCATGTAGGTAGCCTTTTGATAAAGATTCTTTTGAAGCAGCCATCTGATTTCCAGAACTCTTTCCCCATATTTTTTTTATAAGGTCTTTTTTACCTTCAAGAATAGCTAATTTTTCTTCATACAATTCTCTACTTGGAGTTGACTTAAGTTGACCAGCATCCAAATTTATTACTGAGTTAAAATCCCCAGCAGCATTAACTATTTCTTGAGTTGCCCCCCAAGCAATAGCTTTATTGGTTTGTCCTCGTAAAACTTGTGTACCACCTTGAGCGAACAAGCGTCTTAAACTAGGGTCTTCAAGAGTTCCAAGTGTATCATCAAATAGATTTGAACTGTCTTCATTAAATTGTTTTATACCAGCTTGAGGGTCGTCAATAAAATTTGATCTATTTTCTTTTGATAATTCATTTAACTCATTTTCAAACTCTCTAACCTCTGCTTGTGATTTTACAATATCAATTGTTTTTTTTCTTTCAGCCAATTGTTTAAAACCCACATTTGCTATTTTTGCACCAGTCCCAGCTATAGATTCTCCCAACCTTTGTCCAGATTTATCAACCCCAAGCGTTCCAACTACTGATGAGGCTAAATGTTTTGTTAAAAATTCAGGTAAGCTGCCCATTATTTAAATACCCCCAATCGGTTAAGTTCAAATGCACCAACTCCAGCAGTTCCAAGTCCACTAAATAAACTTCCTATAAATGCACTTCTACCACTAACTCTTGTTCTCGCAGCTTTTCTAATACCAAAAGAAAACAATGCCTTCCCTCGTTTTCTAACAGCACCAGATTCCTTTGCAGATTCTTCTCTTGTTTCTTGTAATATAATTAATGGAGAGTCTGCTAATGTTACACCACCTTTTA
>DRGT01000140.1 GCA_011055585.1 Candidatus Nitrosopumilus sp.
GCAAATTCCAAGCGAAAATCATTGATATCAAAACAAAAAATTTTACTGGCTTGTTTGGTTTTAGCAAGCATTACATGCATCATGCCTGTTGCACCAACCCCAAAAATTGCAACTGAATCATTTTTTTGAAAGAAAATTTTATTCCAAGCACGAATACAGCAAGCCAACGGTTCAATCATTGCTGCCTCTTCAAAGCTCATTGAGTCAGGAATTTTGATTACTCCACCATGTTCAACATTCCATTTAGAAACGATAAATTCTTCGGCTAGTCCACATGGTGACAAATTGGTCTCATAGTATTTTTCACACATAGTTTCATTGCCATGAAGACAGTAGTGACAAGAATAACACGGAACATGATGATGAACAAAAACTCTGTCTCCTTTTTTGAGATTTTCAACTTCGGCTCCCCCCTCAAGGATTATTCCAGAAGGTTCATGTCCCAGTTTCATTGATGGTTTCCCATATTGACCAAAAACCTTCTCAAGATCTGAACCACAAATTCCACATGCGTGCATCTTTACCAAAATGTCACCTGTTCCAAGACTTTGTTTTTCAAAGTCTTGGATTACAACCTTAGAAGATTCTTTTATCACTACAGCTTTCATGCCACATTTCAGGTATGTTTACTATAAGTACATTAAAGGAATTTCAAAAACTGTTTATTTTTTTCAACAGTACGCTCAATCCGAACATCGATTCTGTTATTATTCTAAATTTCTTAAAAAAATTAATGTCAAGATGGGATGATAAGAATTTAGGTTACAATTATGACCGCACATTAGATGATGAACAAGAGGCCCATCTTTTAAAGAAGCTTCAGGACTATCAAGAACTTGAAAAAAAGGAAATAGTAAAAAGGAGATTTTTTGAAGCATCCAACCAAAGAAAACCTGGAAGTTGGACAAATCGGTTTATTCTTGCTTCAATTATCCAAGCTGCAATAATTGCATCTATGACAATTTTTCTTGTAACAGTTCAGCTAATGCACTCTGAAATTAACTTGATGCAACTGCTGTCCTCGTCATTTGACGGACCATCAAAGTGGTTCTTTTTTGGGTACATCATGTATATTACATTAGTTGTTGCAGTTGCATTAACCGCAGTATTTTATTATCAATTAGAAGCAAACATGAAAAAAGAAATTCGAGGATTCAAAAATATTCTTGCAGGTATACATCTTTTTGGAATGAATGTTGGAGGAACGTTAGCAACAATATTTTTGATGTGGTTTGGTCTTGATGGTTCCGGGATTTCAAATCTTATTTTAAGTGGTGTGACTGAAATAGAATCAAAAGTTGAAAGTATAGAACAATTTACAAATATAATTGGAGTTTTTGCTACAATTTTTGCAGTAGGAATTTTAGCTGGAGGAATTGCTTTTTTAACAACTTATTTTCAAAAAAATCCAAATTTTATTAATCAAAAATCGTCTTCTTTTGAATTTAGAAATAACTATACTGAATTTGACAGATTGTAAAAGTTAGACACCTAGTATTTTTTTGAGCATTACGCGATAATCAACTTCAACTTTTTCACCACCTGGGGCAGGTAATGAGAAAACCAATGTGTCTTTTTTTGTTCGCAAAGCAGTTAGCTGATCATTAATTGGGTTAGAGATATCATCACTTACTAAAACTAAACCAACATTGGTGTCATCAGTTAGTTTCTTTATTTCTTCTAGTGCTTTTTCAGGGGTTTCTACAATAATTCCTTCGATACCTGCTAGCTGCGAACTGGTTACAAAGACTCGGCTACCGACTGTAACAATTCTCACATTTGGCGTTTTTTTCCAAGTAATTTAACCTTTTATAGGATAATTGAAATTATTTTGGAAACGTTGATTTAGTTTTGTTACAATGAAAATTTATGGTAGAAATCGACAAAGACAAAGACATGTATCTTTTTTTGCATGGCAAAATGGACCTTCAACAAAAATCAGTTGATGCACTTGTATCAAATGGAATTTCAAAAGATAAAATCATCTTAGCAATGCCAGACAAAGTTGGAAAAGAAGGAGACTATATGGCAATGTTGTGGACGCCTCCCAACCCTGACCACATAAAAATTCAAAAAATTACCAAAATAGAACCCGTAGAGCCAGATGACGTGATTGGATTATGGAAGGGAGTCTCAAAAGATGATCTGTTTGAGATAAAATTGGAGTAATTTACAAATCCGAGATTAAACCAGAAATAAAATCTCCAAACTCTTCATCTGAGAATTTTATTAATTCCACTTTATTTTGTTTTTGTGCCAACATAAGAGATTCCAAGTGATAACATCCTTTTTTCCCATCAGAGGAATTAAAATAATAACTAGGGCAGGAACAAAATTCCAAATCTGGATCAAGCCAATGTTCTTTTCCTTTTCCTACAACTGTCCAAATTTTACGGTTACTTGGTTCAAACAAGTGAAGTTTAACGCGTTTTTCTGAAATTACTGATTCAATTTTGTTAGGATCTTTGCTCACAAGGATTTAATTCCAATGCCAAGTATATTTTTGGTGGTCAAAACAAAAATAGTTCCTTTTCAGCCGGTTCTAATTTTAGATGATAAAAAGAGAAGCATTGTTGTAACTGATTTGCACATAGGATTTGAGAGCAGTTTAGCTTTGAAAAATATTTTTGTTGGAAAAAATACCACCATTAACGAAACAATCACAGAACTAGAATCAATTATAGAATCGACAAAAGCAAAATCATTAATTTTATTGGGAGATATAAAATCAAGCATCAAATCCATTTCTAAAAATGAATGGGATGAAGTTCCTTTATTTTTTAAAAAAATGAGTGATAAAATTGATACGATTTTAATTCCTGGAAATCATGATGCTAATATACAAAAACTTATTCCAGAAGGCATTACTGAAGTTGGGTCAGCAGGGTTAGTTATTGAAGATGTTCTTTTAACACATGGTCACACAATGCCTTCTGAAAATTTTTCACATGTAGATAAAATAGTAATGGGTCATGTTCATCCGGTATTTTTCCAAGACGAGTCAGTTGTAAATGGACAGAGGGTTTGGGTATCAATAAAGACAGATAAAGAACAGATTTTTTCTTCAACAACTGGAGAGTTAGATATTACTATAATTCCATCATTTAACAAATATTTCTATGCAACACACAAAAAACAATACAAAAAATCAATTTCCCCAATAATTGAAAAAATCAAAGAGTTTTCTTCGGCCAAAATAGTTACACTAGATGGCACTATTATTGGCAATGAATCTATGATAAAACAAGTCCTCTAGTTTATTGGGTTGTAAGGCTCTAGTGGTTTTTTTGTGGTTTCGTTTTTTTGTAGCCATTCAAGAGTTTTTACAAAGGATTCAGCCAATTCAATCGTGGTAAGAACCGGAATTCCAAGTTCTAATGATTTTCTTCGAATTTGGTATTCATCATAAAGCATTCCTACATATTTTTCTAAGGTAGAAGTACTTGGGATGTTAATAATAAAATCAATTTTTCTCTCAAAGAGCAAATCAGCAATGTTAGGTTTTCTATCTGGTTCACTGATTTTATAGACAACTCCAACTTCACCAAATTTTTCCTGCAAAAATTCAGCAGTATGTTCTGTTGCAATAATCTTAAAGCCAAGATTTTTGAGCGACGCTGTAGTTTGTAAAAGTTTTTCTTTATTTTCTTCGCCTCCGATTGTGATTAACACAGTTCCTTTCTTTGGGAGAGAATAACCTACTGATGTCAATCCTTTTGCGAGTGCGTCATAGAAACTAATTCCAAAGCAAGCTGCTTCTCCAGTAGACTGCATTTCAACTCCTAAAATCATATCTGCTCCTTCTAGCTGCATAAAAGAAAATTGTGGAACTTTGATTCCATATTGGTTTACGTTTCTCCATTGATCATCAGGTATTTGTGGAATTTTTTTACCAAGAACTGCAGAAGATGCCAAGCTCATTAAATTGGTTTTAACGAATTTTGAAACAAATGGCATTGAACGTGATGCCCTGATGTTTAATTCTATAACATAAACTTGGTCTTCATGGACAAGAAATTGTAAGTTAAATGGTCCTTTGATGTTAAATGATTTTGCAATTTTTTTGGTATAATCAGTTATTGTTTCAATAATTTTGTTGTTAAGACGCCAGGGAGGAATGCACATCATAGCATCGCCTGAATGAACTCCTGCACTTTCAATGTGTTCTACGAGTGCACCAATAATGATGGTTTCACCATCTGAAACGCCATCTACATCAACTTCTAAGGAATTTAGCATGAATTTTGAGATAACAACTGGATGATCAGGAGATAGTGTTGTTGCTTGGTTAACAAATTTTTTTAATTCTCCTTGCGACCACACAACCTTCATTGCAGATCCGCTTAGGACATAGGATGGCCTCACAATCACTGGATACTCTACTTCAATCGCAAAATTTTTTGCTTCAGTGATATTCGAAAAAGCCTGCCATTTTGGTTGTTTAATGTGCAACTCATCAAGTACTGCACTGAATTTTGAACGGTTTTCTGCTCTATCTACATCATCTGCAGAAGTTCCAAGTAGTTGGATTCCGTTTTTAGCAAGTTTTGGAGTTAGATTGTTTGCAGTTTGACCACCAACCGAAGTCACAATTCCCTTACAATTTTCAAACTCCTGAATATCTAAAATGCGCTCCAGAGTTAATTCTTCAAAGTAAAGCCTTTGGCAAATATCATAGTCAGTTGATACCGTTTCTGGATTACAATTTACCACAGCAACATTTTTTTCTCCATTTTCTTGCAAGCCCAAAACCATGTTTACGGTGCCCCAATCAAATTCTACACTGCTTCCTATTCGATATGGTCCTGCACCCAAAACCAGAACTCCTTCTTCTTGTGGTGATATTTCAAAATCGTTTTTGTCTCCACCGTATGTAAGGTATAGATAATTTGTTTTTGCAGGCCATTCAGCAGCTAGCGTATCTATTTGTTTTACTACTGGAATAATGCCTTCCTTTTTTCTTATTTGGCGAATTTCCATTTCATCAATACCTGAAGCTCTTCCAATTTGCCTATCAGAAAACCCGAGTTTTTTAGATTCTCGTAAAAGATTAGGTTCAATCTTTGATTCTTTTAATTTCTGTTCTGTATCTACAATGTTTTTTATTTTTTCAATAAACCATGGATCAATTGCGGATATTTTGTAAATTTTTTCAACAGAAATTCCTTTCTTAAGTGCAGCAGCAACATAGAATAGAATGTAATCATCTGGAGATAAAAGATGATTTTCGATTTCTTCTTCATCGTAAGTTTTTCCATTCATACGATTTAGAACTAGTCCGTCATTACCAATATCGAGCATCCTAATTGATTTTTGAAGTGATTCTTCAAACGTTCTTCCTACTGCCATGACTTCTCCCACAGATTTCATGCTTGGGCCAAGGTTTCTATTTGCAAGCTCGAATTTGCTAAAGTCCCATCTAGGATGTTTGCATACAATATAGTCAAGGGATGGTTCAAAACATGCAGTAGTAACTTTGGTAATTTTGTTAACCAGTTCTGGCAATGAATAACCAATACCTAATTTTGCAGACATGTAGGCAAGTGGATAACCAGTTGCTTTGCTAGCAAGTGCTGAAGAACGAGAAAGTCTTGGATTTATCTCGATTGCAACATACTTTTCAGATTCAGGATCCAATGCAAATTGTATGTTGCATTCACCAACTATACCAACATGTTTTGTGGCCCTTAAAGCAGCTGATCTTAATAAATGATATTCTCGGTTGTTAATTGTCTGAGAGGGAGCAACGACAATGTTATCTCCAGTATGTACCTTCATTGAAAGAATATTTTCCATGTTACAGACAATGATGTTATTTCCTGAATAGTCTTGCATTACCTCATATTCTATTTGCTTCCAGCTTCCAACATATTCTTCAATCAGTATTTGACCCACCATACTTGCACTAAGTCCTCTACCAACAATTTCATACAGCTCGATTTCATTAAAGGCAACCCCGCCACCTTTTCCTCCTAGAGTATAAGCAACTCTCACAATCACTGGATAACCTAATTCACTAGCAACTTTTTTTGCGTCTTCAAAGGAATAAACGGTGTTACTTTTGAGCATAGGAATTCCGCATTGGTTCATAGAATCTTTGAAAAGTTGTCTATCCTCAGTCGATTTAATTCCTGAAATTTGTGTCCCAAGTACCTTGATTCCATATTTTTGTAGTATTCCTTGCTCGTCAAGTTTTACGCCACAGTTTAGAGCAGTTTGGCCTCCAAACCCAAGCATTACTCCATCTGGTCTTTCTTTTTCAATAATTGATGTGACATATTCTGGAGTAACTGGTAAGAGGTAAACTTGGTCTGCAAATCGAGTATCGGTTTGAATTGTTGCAATGTTTGGATTGATAAGAATACTTTTCAGTCCGTCTTCGCGAATTGCCTTGAGACATTGGCTTCCGGAGTAGTCAAATTGGCGGTCGTTTTAGCGACTTTCGCCGGCTTCTCCGATTTTTATTGCCCCGCTACCTAACACTAGAATTTTTTTTAGCGACTCATTTTTTGGCAGCCTTTTCCTCCTCCATTAGGTTTTTCAGTTCTTCAAAAACGAATTTACAATCATAAGGTCCAGGTGATGCTTCTGGATGAAATTGAACTGCAATACATTTTTGTTTTTTGTGTTTTATTCCCTCAACGGTTTTATCATCAGTATTAGAAAACCACAAGTTAAATTCTGAATTTTTTAAAGTGTCTGGACTAATGCAGTAACCATGGTTTTGACTAGTAACATATACTTGATCATTTTCTAAATTAATACAAGGTTTGTTTTGACCTCTATGTCCATACTTTAGTTTGTAAGTATCTGCTCCTCCTGCTAAGCCAAGAATTTGGGCTCCAAGACATATTCCTAATGTTGGAATATTTTTTTCGATTAAGGATTTTGCCGTCTTAATTGTGTCAGGACAATTCTGGGGATCCCCTGGACCGTTGCTAACAACAACTCCTTTTGGTTTGTAAGATAGGATTTTTTCAATAGAACTATTCCATGGAACCTTTACAACCTTGTATCCTATTTCTCTAATATTTCGCAAAATCGCGTTTTTAACTCCAGTATCAATTACAACAACTGTTTTCTTGTCTTTTCCAAAAACTTGTTCATCTTTTGTTGACACTACATCCATGAATTTTTCTGTGGTATAGTTTTGTGCCGAAGAAAGTTGTTTCTTAACCTTCTCTTCATCAATTTCAGTATCCGAAACTGCAAGAGCTGCCATCATTACTCCGCTAGTTCGTAATTTTTTTGTTAATTCCCTTGTGTCAATTCCTGATATTCCAGATATTTTCTCTTTGTAAAGCCATTCATCAAGCGTCATTGAAAGATTCCAGTGACTGGCAATCATTGAAAGTTCATGGATGACTAGCCCCCTTACCTGAATTTTATCAGATTCAAAATAGCTGGAAATGCCATCATCATCTTTTATTGCTGGATCGGGGACACCATAATTTCCAATTAGAGGATAAGTAAAAGTTAGAATTTGACCACTATAGGAAGGATCTGTCAAAGTTTCAGGATAGCCTACCATTCCTGTATTGAAGACTATTTCTCCAAAAACTACAGTAGAATAGCCAAACCCAATCCCATCAAGAACTGTCCCATCATCAAGGATCAGCTTTCCAAATTTTTTTGCGTATTGGGCTTTTTTTGTGGTAATTGTGACCCTCGACAAGTCATCTTGATTACTGATTTAA
>DRGT01000141.1 GCA_011055585.1 Candidatus Nitrosopumilus sp.
GCAAACAAGAAATGGAAAAATGAATGCTGCAAGCATGGTAAAAACTTCAGTTGACATGGTTAAAGAAAAACTAATCAATAAAGACCAAGCTCTTCGTCGCATACAAGCAGAGCAGCTTGAACAACTTCTTCATAAGACAATTGATCAAAACAAAGCTAAAGGATTCAAACAGATTACTAAAGGAATTGCAGCATCACCAGGAGCTGCAAGTGGAATTGCAGTATTTGATGTTAAAAAAGCAACAACAATGGGCGAGAATGGTACCAAAATAATTTTGGTTAGAGAAGAAACAAAGCCAGAAGATGTACCTGCGTTTTTTGCAGCTGCAGGAATTCTAACTAGCAGAGGAGGAAAAACATCTCATGCAGCAGTTGTTGCTAGAGGAATGGGAAAACCGTGCATAGTTGGATGTTCAGATTTGAAAATTGATTATGATAATGGAAAATGTGTTGCAGATGGCCAGACCATCAATGAGGGAGATACCATAACAATTGATGGAAGCAGTGGCGGCATATTTCTTGGTGAAATGCCAACAATACAGCCTCAAATTACTGATGATTTTAAAACCATTCTAGATTGGTCACAAAAAACCAAAAAAATTGGAGTTCGAGCAAACGCAGACACTCCTGATGCAGCTAAACTAGCAAGAAAGTATGGAGCCCAAGGAATTGGTCTTTGTAGAACAGAAAGAATGTTCAATGCAAAAGACAGAATTGGATTATTTGTCGATATGATTATGGCAAAAACGCTTGATGAAAGAAATGCAGTTTTAGAAAAATTAAAACAATTACAGAAAAGTGACTTTATTGAAATTCTAAAAGCTATGGAAGGATATACTGTGACAATCAGATTGCTTGATCCACCATTGCATGAGTTTTTGCCAAATCCAGAAGAGCTTGCAAATAAAATCTACAAACTCGAAAAAGAAAATTCCACTGCAGGTTTAGAACAAACTAAAACAATTCTTAACAGAGCAAGAGACCTTGCAGAAATTAATCCAATGATGGGACATCGTGGAGTTAGATTAGGAATCACGTATCCCGAAATTTATAGAATGCAAATTATAGCTGTTTTTGAAGCTGCTGCTGAATTAGCAAACCAAAAAGTAGATGCCCGACCACAAATTATGATTCCACAAGTAAGTAGTATTGCTGAATTAAATCATATCAAGAGAATTTATGATGAAATTAAATCAGAGATAGAGCAAAAATACAAACAAAAACTAAAGATTGACTTTGGAACAATGCTTGAGGTTGTTAGAGCGTGTCTTACTGCACAAGAATTAGCTGATACTGCTGAATTCTTTAGTTTTGGTACTAACGATTTAACTCAAGCAACCTTTAGTTTTAGCAGAGAAGATGCTGAAGGAAAATTTCTTCCAGAATATTTAGAAAAGGAGCTTCTTGAAAAAAGTCCATTCCAATCAATTGATGAAAATGGTGTTGGAAGTCTTATGAAAATTGGAATTGCAGGCGGTAGAAAAATCAAGCCAAAATTAGAGATTGGGATCTGTGGGGAACATGGTGGAGACCCAAGCTCTATCAAATTCTGCTACAAATCCGGCCTCAGCTATGTTAGTGCTTCACCTCATAGAATCCCAATTGCAATAGTTGCTGCCGCCCAAGCAGTTCTTGAAAAGCCTCAAAAAACAAGCAAAAAATCCAAGAAAAAGGCAAAAAAGAAATCAAAGAGATAATCAACTAATCTAATTGCTTCCAAGAATTGATTCTATCAAACAATTAAGAACAAAGCTAGGCATTACCCAGAAGAAACTGGCCAGTATGACAGGCATCAGCACCTCCATGATTAATCAAATTGAATCTGGTAGAAGCCAACCTAGCTATGGAACCGCAAAGCGGATTTTTGATAATTTGGCAAATCTCGAGGGTAAATCCTCATCTCACAAAGCAGGAGATTTTTGCAGTAAAGAGATCATAAAGCTAAAGCCATCAAACTCTTTGTATGACGCAATAAAGAAAATGAGAAAAATTTCAATCAGTCAAATCCCAATTTTTGATGGAAACGAACCTGTCGGTATTGTTACAGAAGATAGTATTGTTAAACATATTTCGGATGTAGGAGAATCAGAATTAAAAAATGCAAAATTAGAAAATGTTATGGAGCCAGTTCCACCCATAGTTGATTATGATACACCAGCAAATAGTTTGATTCCACTAATTCGATTTTCAAAATGCATTCTTGTTTCAAAAAAATCTAAAATCTTTGGAATTATTACAGCAACTGATACTCTAAAAATGATGGAATAGTTATTTTGGATGAGAGCACAGCTCTGCTAAAACACCATGTAATGACTTTGGGTGAATGAATGTGACTTTAGTTCCAGCTGAACCTGATCTTATCTTTCCAAGAAATTGTATTCCACATCCTTCCATTCTAGTAACCTCACCTTCAATGTCATCAGTTTCTAAGGCCATGTGATGTAAGCCTTCGCCTTTTTTTTCAAGAAATTTTTTAATTGGACTGTTATCATTGATTGGTTGCATTAATTCAATTCGTCCATTTGATAAATGCAAGATGGCAACTTTGACACCTTCAGTTTCTATAGTTTCAAATTCAACATCAGTGACACCAAAAGCTTCTCGGTATTGCTTTACAGCAGATTCTACATCATTAACTGCAATTGCGATATGATCAATTTTCATCTAGAATACTTCCTTTGGTCTGTATTCACCAAAAACTTCTCTGAATGTATTACTAATTTCACCAGTAGTGGCGTAGGCTTTAACGGCATCAAGAATAAACGGCATTAGGTTTTTCTCAGTTTCTGCAGCACTTTTCATTGCAGATAGAGTACGTTCAACTTTTTTGTTGTCTCTTGATTGTCGTAGATTCTTCATTGCCTTGTTTTGTTGAATTTCTACAGCATCGCCGATTCTCAATAGCTTTTGTTTTGCCTCAACCTTGTCCTGAAATTTGTTCATGCCTACAATTACTCTTTGATTCTGGTCAACTTCCTTTTTGAGCCGATAGGCATTTTGCCGAATTTCTGATTGGAAAAAGCCCTTTTCTATAGCCTTAATCGAGCCACCCATTTTTTCTACCTTTTTAAGATATTTCCAGACTCCATCCTCAATTTCATCACACAGAGTCTCTAGATAATAAGAGCCAGCCATTGGATCAACTGTTTTTGTGATTCCGCTTTCATGGGCAACAATTTGCTGAGTTCTAAGTGCAATTTTTGCAGATTCTTGTGATGGCAAAGCCAATGCCTCATCTCTAGAGTTTGTATGCAAGGATTGAGTTCCACCTAATACTGCTGCCATTGATTGAATCGCCACTCTGGCAATGTTATTGTCAGGTTGCTGCGCAGTAAGTGATTCGCCACTTGTTTGGGTATGAAATTTTAATTGAAGGGATTTTGAATTTTTTGCGTGGAATTTCTCTTTTAAGATTTTAGCATATACTTTTCTTGCAACTCTAAACTTTGCAATCTCTTCAAAAAATTCTATCGTGCAGCAGAAAAAGAATGATAGTCTTGGAGCAAAATCATCAATTTTCAAACCTTGATCAAGGCAAGTTTGAATGTATGCGATTGCATTTGCAAGAGTAAAAGCAACTTCTTGAATGGCAGTAGCACCTGCTTCTCTCATGTGATATCCAGATATTGAAACAGGATGCCATTGTGGGACTTTTTTTGTACAATATCCAATCATGTCACCAATTATTCGCATTGATGGTTGTGGTGGATAGATGTACGTGTTTCGTGCAATGTATTCTTTGAGGATGTCATTTTGAGTTGTTCCACGTAATTGTTCACTAGAAAATCCTTGTGATTCTCCAACTGCAATATAGTATGCAAGTAAAGTAGATGCTGTAGAATTAATTGTCATTGAACTACTTACTTTGCCTAATGGTATTCCATCAAATGCTGTAAGCAAGTCTTTAAGTGACGCAATAGAAACTCCAACTTTACCAACTTCGCCTTCAGATTGTGGTGAGTCTGGATCATATCCAATTTGTGTTGGCAAATCAAATGCCATGCTAAGACCGGTTTGGCCTTTTTCAAGCATAAACTTGAAACGCTCGTTTGTTAGTTTTGCATCTCCGAATCCAGAGTATTGACGCATGGTCCAAAATCTTTCACGATACATTCCTTCATGAATTCCACGAGTAAAGGGGTACTTTCCTGGTTCTTCTTTGTTTGATTTTTTTGGTGATTTTAGATATACACTTTTTACTGGAATGTTAGAATCAGTGACGTATTCTTTGTTGGTTGCTTTTTGTTTTGCAGCCATTGTGATCACTTTACTAAAGACTTTGAAACCTTGTCTGCTGCTTCGTATGGGTCAATTTGTTTGGATTGAACTTTTTTGAGAAATTTTGCAAAGGTGTTATTAGAATCTAGCATAGCAACAACTTTTTCTTTCATATTATTTAAAACAATATCTTTTAGCTCAGATTCTAGTCTGATTTTGTCCTGTTCTTTTTTTGTTTTTTTCTTTACCGCCATCAACTCTTTTAATTTTTTAGCAAGCTCGTTAATTCCCTTGTTTTTCTTTACAGATGTCTTCAAAATTATTGGATTACTTTCAGCTGTGCCAATAAAGTCTTGAACTGAATCAAATAGTTGGGATGCACCATCTAAATCGCTTTTATTTACTAGATAGATATCACCAATTTCAGTTAGACCTGCTTTGATTGTTTGAATACTATCTCCAGTATGAGGATTGAAAACTACAACGGTGATATCAGAAATTTTTGAAATCTCAACTTCTGTTTGTCCTGCGCCAACACTTTCTATAATTATTGGGTCAAAACCGGCATATTCTAAAATTCTTACACTGTTTCTAATTGATCTTGATATAGCTCCCGTAGCTCCACGTGATGCAATACTTCTGATATAAGTTCCAGCATCGGTGGATTCTGTCATTCTGACTCTGTCACCAAGAATTGCACCTCCCGTAACATGACTTGTAGGGTCAATAGCAAGAACAGCTGGTTTTGTTTTCAATTTTTTTAATGCTTCAACAGTTTTGTCAATCAAGGAACTTTTTCCGACTCCTGCAGGACCAGTTATTCCTATTACCATTGACTTGCCAGAGCTTTTGAAAATTTGTTTTAGAAGTTTTCTAGCCTCTTTTGGATCATTTTCTACAATTGAAATTGCCTTTGCAATAGCTCCTCTTTTTCCTTTTTTTAGTTCAGAAATTAGTATCAAGTACAAATTCCCTCCTTTCATCTGAAATAAATTCTTGCTTCATTTTAAGGGCTAAAGATTATTGGAGGAGCTGGCTCATTTTCAGAATGAATCTCTGTTTTTATTCCTATTTTCCCTAATTCTTGATGATCAACAACTAATGTGATTGGATGAATTTGCCAACCATATTTTGGAGTAGAATAAAATTGAACCCTTTCTACAAAACTTGAACCTTCAAATGTTTTTTGAAAAGTCTCTTCCATTCCTAATATTTCAAGAACCACAGAACTTGTTTTTTGAGAATTATCATTAAAGCTAATTTCAACAATTCCTTGGTTTTCATAATAAATTGCGTCCACATCAAATGTCTGGGCAAATTGTTCATTATCATATGAACTAGAATCAAACAAAAATAAAATTCCCAGAGCAGATATTGCTACGATGAAAATTATAGGAACAATTTTTCTTGCCATATTCAAATTTTAAATTTGAAAATTATATTCACTTCTAATTCTTTTCAAAAACTTTGAATGTATTTGGGCTCGCTCTAAGGCTTGAGATAGTGTATTTTCGGTTCCGGGAGTTGGATTTTTCTTGAAAAAGTTTTTTACTTCAGCAGTCATTGTGTCATCTGAAATCAAAGATACAGTACTAACAACTCTATTCAATAATGGATTTCCGTGACCCACTTTTTTACTTAGTTTTTTCCAGTTTTGTTTTAACCATGGCCAGAGAATTTTTTTGCCATAAGGGTTTCCTGCAACTCTCATTATAGGAATATGCATGTTTTGAGAACGAACTTCATTTGATTGAGAAAACTTTAGAGTTTTCAGTAATAATTTTTCATCTTTGAAATAACATAATCCAGTTAGGAATCTAATTTTTTCTTCTTGTGTTTTTGCTTTTCTGTATAGTGCAATTAGTTTTTTGTGAGTTTGTGCATCTCCATGCCAAGCAATTACGATAAAAATTGGTTCTAGTAAATCTGTAGGAATAGAATTTGGATTTTTTAAGAATTGCTGGAATTTCTTTTCTGCTTCAGCAATAACATCTTCGTCGTCCATCTTTCCAAGTGCAGCTATTGAATAACTGCGCAATAATGAATCTGTGCTTTTTTCACCTTTTTTTGGTTTCCAAGTTAATCTTTCCAGAATTTTTCTTAGATAGTTTAATCCATATTCTCTAATTTCGTGATTAAAGTCTTCAAAAAATGTAAGAAAATAAAGAAAGTTGAGATTGTTTGCAACATTCATTGATGGTAGATAGTTTTCTTCTTCATTGTATGCATCTGAAAAATCAAGATAATTTTTTACATGTTCATTTCCTGAAACGCATAATGCAAACAAGTCATTTTGTATAGCCCATCTATCAATGTGAGAAAGTTCTTTGTTTACAATTGATGTTTTGAGATCAAACAGAGTATCTTCATCATACTTTACACGATAAAATCCATGTCTGCCAAAATTAACTACACAGGAATCTTTAGATTTTATTTTATCAGATTTTTTTGTCATTAATTTTTTTGCAGATTCTTTCTTTAGGCCAATAGAGATTGGAATCTCCCAGATACCTTTTTGAGATTTTGTTGTAGGAAGCATGAGGAATCGTTCTTGTTTTAACAATAATTCTGAATTTTGTTTTTCAACAGAAACTAATGGGAATCCTACCTGTTTTATCCAGGAATGAACAACTTTTCTCACAGGTAATCTTGAAGCACTACCTATTGCGTTCCACAAATCATCACCAACTGCATTTTTGTACATGTGTTTTTTGAGATAATGCTTTAGACCTTTACGGAAGTTTTTTTCTCCAACATAATTTTCTAACATTCGCAAAACACATCCTCCTTTATCATACGATATGACATCAAAGATTTCTCTAATTTCAGATGGACTTTTCACAGTAACATCGATTGGGTGTGAAGTTTTCATAGCATCTAATCCCATGGATACATTCATTGCATCTTCAATGAATTGTTCCCAAGAATCCCATTCTGGATAAAACTTGTCTACAAATTTTGTAGCCATGAATGTGGCAAAGCTTTCATTTAACCAAAGGTCATTCCACCATTTCATAGTCACCAAATTTCCAAACCATTGGTGAGCAATCTCATGAGAAATTACTTCAGCAATTCTTTGTTTGGTTTGAGTTGATGAAGTTTTAGGATCATAGTGCAAAATTGTTTCCCTAAATGTAATTGCCCCCCAATTTTCCATGGCACCTGCAGCAAAATCTGGAACTGCAATCAAATCAAGTTTAGGAAATGGATATTTTATTCCAAAATAGTTTTCATATGCTCTTAGAAGTTTTTTGCCAAGGTCTAGTGCATATTTTCCTTTAGCTTTGTGTCCCCTAGTTGAAATGACTCTAACCTCAACTTTACCAATCTTACTTTTAAGAAACTCAAATTCTCCAACTCCAAGATAAACAAGATAAGTTGACATTACAGGTGTTTGACCAAATTTGTAAATTGTTTTTTTACCTGACTTTCTTTTTGATTTTACAGGCATATTTGAAATTGCAGTATAATGTGAGTCTGCAATTATTGTAATGTTAAAAGTTGCTTTTGCTTCTGGTTGGTCCCAACATACAAAGGCTCGTCTTGCATCAGCTGCTTCAAATTGTGTTGTTGCAAGATATTTTGTTTTGCCTTTGTCTTTGTATTGACTTCGATAAAATCCTAGTAGTCTGTCATTGAGAATTCCAGTGTAATTAAAATTGATGATGGCCTTGCCCTTTATTTTTTGAGGCAGTTTGATTTGTAGTTCCTCTTTTTTTATATCTAGTTTGACTTTGGCTTTTAGAGTTTTGTTGGCAGTTTCTACAGTACAGTTTTTTATTTTTAATTCAGCAGAATTTAGTATAATGGTGTTAGTATTTCCAAAAGAGTTGATTGTTAGGTACTCGTTTCCTCTAAATGTGAAATTTTTGAAATTTGGTTCAAACTCAAGATCATAGTTTATTGGTATGGTAGGTTTCACATGTGGAGTAAATTCAATGGTTTTATGTAGATTTAGATTAACTTTATGGTGACTTTATTCTGCTTTTTTGTGCCTATTTTCAGATATGTTCTAAAATTTGATAATCTTTACAGGATTATTCAAAATAATCTTACTATGATTACCCACTTGTGATTAAGCACGATTTTTTTCTCTGAAAATTAAGATCATCTTTAAAAAAAATAGTTATTGAGTTGGTATTTGAATGAAAGGAGTTCCACCTTCACCTACCACAAGTGGCAGTTTGCCATCCCATGCTTGTGTTTTTAGCCATTCCAAGTAGTTTGGATTTTGTGCTAGTGCTTGGTTGATAACTCTAATTGCTTCAGCTTCACCATTTGCTTGGGCAATGTTGGCTTTAGCTCTACCTTGTGCTTGTGCTTCAGCTTGTAGTGCTTCTACCTGAATTCTTCTAAGGTCGTTTTCTGCCTGTAGTGCCTTTTGTTCTGCTTCTACTTTAGATTCGATTGCTCGAGAAAAGAGTGCTGAAAACTGAAAGTCTGTAATTGAGATGACTTGAGTTTGGATGTTGTATACATTTAGACGTTTAGTGATCTCTGTTTCAATATCGGATTTTACTAGAGGTCTTTTTGTGATCAATTCCTCTGCGTTGTAATTTGCTGTAAC
>DRGT01000142.1 GCA_011055585.1 Candidatus Nitrosopumilus sp.
AACTGAAAGTCTGTAATTGAGATGACTTGAGTTTGGATGTTGTATACATTTAGACGTTTAGTGATCTCTGTTTCAATATCGGATTTTACTAGAGGTCTTTTTGTGATCAATTCCTCTGCGTTGTAATTTGCTGTAACTTGTTTTACAACCTCCTCTACTGCTGGCGCAATAATTCTATTTTGATAGTTAAGACCGACTTCTTTGTAGAGGATGTTAATTGTTTCAGGATTTGGAGCATAGTTAACCGTCACTTCAGTAGTAACTGTCTGAAGGTCTTTAGAGGCTGAGGATGTTCCTTTTACAAACAATAGTGTTCTCACTTCCATATTCACCACCTGATCTTGAAATGGTACTACAAAATGAAGCCCTTCATCTAGAGGTGGAATAGTTGTATCAACTGCATTCCAATGAAGTAACACGCCCCTGTGGCCTGAATCTACTATTTGTACAGATGCGGCAGCTACTACTCCAATAATAATTAGTAGTATAATGCCAACTCCAACCAATTTGGCTGCACCCATGTTTACGTTAATTTTTGGCCCTTCGTATCTAGACAATTATAATCATTGTTTCGCTAACATCATCGTTATATCATTGTATCCAAACAGGTTTTGAGAATATCTTTACAATGTCAAAAAAGATAACTGAAAGAAAATTTTGAAACTTCTGTTTTTGACAAAAAAGAATCTTTCGTAATCCTATCTAAGATTATGTTGGGGAATCTATACAGGATTATCCGATGTAATCTTACTATGATTACCCAATGTCATAATTGTATGATGGATTATGAAGTTTATGCAAAACAACACAATACTATTTATTTTCTAAAACTTGCAATAATGAAACAGAATGGTTTTGTATAATTTCACAAACCAGAAAGTACCTTATATTGCCAAATTATGACCTAAACGAGGCCTGAACTAATTGCAACAGACAATGATCATAGGAGGAATTGTTCTTCTAGTCATAATCGCTATGCTGTTCACATTACCCGACATGATTGGGTTAGAGTTTACAATTGCAATGTCATTGACTCTGTCAGTTTTGATGGGGATTTATGTGATTTTGGTTACTGAGGCGATACACAGAACATCACTTGTGATGATAGGTGCACTTTTCATTATCATTATTCTAATTTACACCGGTCTAATACCTGCACATGATACTGTTGATTTTGTAATAGGCGCAATCGATTTCAACACAATTGGATTACTTTTAGGAATGATGATAATTGTTGGAATTCTTGGAGAGACAGGAGTTTTTCAGTACATAGGAATTCAAGCAGCAAAATTGTCCAAAGGAAATGTCTGGAAGCTGATGGTATTGTTGTCAGTCATAACAGCAGTTGGTTCTGCATTTTTGGACAATGTTACTATGGTTCTTCTAATCGTTCCTGTAACCATTTCTGTTGCAAGAGTTCTGAACATAAATCCAATACCTTTAATTCTTGCTGAAATTTTTGCATCAAACGTTGGGGGTGCCTCTACTGTCATTGGTGATCCTCCTAACATCATGATTGCATCTGCTGCGAATATTGATTTTATCAGTTTTGCATACCACATGACTCCAGAAGTTATTATCACATTTGCAGCATCATTCTTAATTCTTAGAATCATGTTTAGAAAAGACCTTAAACAAAAGCCTGAGCACATAGAGGAACTTATGCAAATTGATGCAAAAAAGGAAATCAAAGATGTGGCACTCCTCAAAAAAAGTGTGATAGTTCTTTTCGGAGTGGTTATCGCATTTATGTTCCATGGATTTCTGGATTTGGAGGTATCTATTATTGCTCTGGCAGGTGCCGCAATTCTTTTGGTAATTACAAGAATACATCCAGCAAAAGCATTTATTCATGTAGAATGGCCTATCTTGATTTTTTTCGCAGGATTATTCATTATTGTATCAGGTGTTGAATTAACAGGAGCACTGGAACTCTTTGCTCATGAAATAGTTAATGTAACTGGTGGCAATTTTGAAGCTACTTCAGTCCTGATTATCTGGTCATCAGCATTTGCTTCAGCATTTGTTGACAATATACCCTATACCGCCACAATGATTCCAATTATTGAAAACATTTCAGAAGACCCAATCATAGCAAGTTCGTTAGCGAATTTTTCGTACAATCCTTTGTGGTATGCTTTAGCAATAGGTGCAGATTTTGGAGGAAATGGAACTTTAATTGGTGCTAGCGCAAATCTTGTCGCTATTGCAGTTGCTGAAAGGCACGGTTATCGCATGTTTTTCAAAGATTTTATCATAAAGGGACTTCCCTATATGGTTGCAACAGTGGCAATCGGTACAGTTGTATTTTTGGTAAGATTGATGCTAAATGTATAACAATTTCTTGTCTTTTTATTTGATATAATGAGGTGTAAAGTATGGCGTTAGAAAAAGAATTTCAAGATAAAATAAAATCGTTGATTGACGAATGTCTCATCCCTCATGGAATTCAAACACATGAATGTGACAAAGAATTTTGGAATTACCGCTCTGATGATGATTTTAAGTTTGGTCACAAGGCGGGCGTAGTACTGGGCATAACTCTCGGATATTATATTGCAAAGTATGGTAAAGTTCCTTCAGAGGAAGATTTGACGGAAA
>DRGT01000143.1 GCA_011055585.1 Candidatus Nitrosopumilus sp.
ATGATGAAGTAGATAGGTTTGGTTTCTATATTATACGTCAGCTAAAAATTGCAATTCAAAATGAACATATGTTAAAAGAAATGGGATTAGGAAATGCAAGAAATTGTCTTGGTTATAGATTGGTAGTAAAAAATATTGAAAGAACGGGTGACCATGCAGTATTAATTGCAAAAGATCTTTTAGAATTTAAAAAAGGCATTAAGAAAGAACTTTTAGCAAAAATTCAGGAAATGAGTGATTTTTCGGTTTCAGTTTTAGATGATTCCTGTCTTGCTCTTTTCAAAGAAGATTACGTTCAAGCCGAAAAAACAATTGAAAAAACAAATGAAATTACAAAATACGAAAAGAGGGTTCTTGATTCAACAAAATCTCTAAAGGATGATGAAGAGGTTTTTCGAGTTAGAAGAATGGTTGAAAATATTCGAAGAATCTCAGAATATGCTAGTGATATAGCCGAAATTGTGCTCAATATCAATATAGAAAAAGCGTTAAAGAAGACTAGATAACCAATCGGTATGAAAACTGCAATTTTGATTACCTATGATAAAGAGGATGCGGTAAATGAGGCTACAGCCCTATGTGATTCAGCAGGTTACAAAGTTCCTAAAATTATTAAACAAAAATTTCTGAAGAGGCCAAAATATGGAATTAGTGAGGAGATACTGAAGAGATTAGAAGATGATGCAAAAAAAATCAGACCTGATGTAATTGTGTATGATGAGATTCTAAAACCTAGTCAAAATTACAATCTTGCATCAAAATTACACAGAAACATACTGGATCGTGAAGCATTGATTTTAGAAATTTTTGAAAGTAGAGTATCTAATTCTGAATCAAAGCTACAGGTAAAGTTAGCTCAAATGCGTTATGAAATGTCTCGAGCCAGAGAAAAGGTAAGACTAGCTAAAATGGGTGAGCAGCCTGGATTTTTTGGAATTGGAAAATTCGAAGTTGATGTTTACTATAATGATATCAAACACAGGATGGAAACTGTAAAATCTAAATTAAAAAAGGCAGGAAAGCAACGAGAACTTCATAGACAATCAAGAAAGAGATTAGGGTTTAAGACAATTTCGCTTGCAGGTTATACTTCAGCTGGAAAAACTACTTTATTTAATAAACTAACTGGAGAACAACGCCAAAAGGGAGACGAGCTTTTCACTACTCTTTCAACAACAGTAAGAAGGTTAACAATAAAACAAAAGGCGTTTTTAATTTCAGATACTGTAGGTTTTATCAGTAAACTTCCTGCGTACATGATTGAGGCCTTCAAATCTACTCTTGAAGAATTGCTATATTCTGATTTGGTTGTTGTAGTAATTGATGTAAGCGATTCATTATTTGATCTAAAAAAGAAGTTCAACAGTTGTAAAAAAACACTAAATGAAATTGGTGTTGAACAAGACAGGATTATTTATGCCTTAAACAAGGCAGAATTACTGGATCAAAATGAAATTTTAGAAAAGGTAGAATATTTGGGATTAGAAGAAAATAAAAGATGGGTTCAAGTTTCTGCTAAAACTGGACAAAACACAAAAGAGTTTAAAGAATTAATAAAAAATGTAATAGATTCCCAAGACAAACCAATGACAAAGAAAAAATCCCTAAAAGAGGAGCTAGGAAAAATCTATGGTAATTGAAGTTCTAAGAATTGGACAACGTCTTGTAAGAGATGATAGAGTTACAACACATGTTGCTTTAGTTGCAAGAGCATTTGGTGCATCTAAAATTTACATGAATGAGGTTAATCCTGAGATAAAAGATACGCTTGAAAAGATTAACAAAACTTGGGGTGGCGATTTTGAAATTTCATTTATTGATAATTGGAAAGAAGTCATAAAGAAAAAGAAAGATTCTGCCAAAATTGTTCATCTTACCATGTATGGTGAAAATGTTAATGATGTTGAATCAAATCTGAAAAACGAACAGGATTTGTTAATTGTGGTAGGAGCAGAAAAGGTTCCAATGGAGATTTATGATTTGGCAGACTGTAATGTAGCAATTGGAGGCCAACCTCATTCAGAAATTAGTGCCTTGGCAGTTTTGTTAGATAGAATTTTGAAAGGAAAACAATTCCATGCTCCTTTTGATAATGCACAAAGAAAGATCATTCCTACAAAACAAGGCAAAAATGTCGTGGTGAACAAGACAAGGGATTAATAATCCTAGAGAGTCAGGAATTTAGATTGGTTGACAAGTACGAAGATCCTTTTGTAAAAATTTCTGAAATGATTGGTGGCGATGAATATCTCAAAGTTGCACGTTCACTTTTGAAAGCAGAAGATGCAACTGATGAAGAAATTGCAAGCTCTACTGGACTAAGAATTAACATGGTTAGAAAAGTTCTCTATGACTTGTTTGGAAAATCACTAATTACTGGAATTAGAGTCAAGGATGAAAGAAAGGGCTGGTTTGTTTACAGATGGCGTTCAAGACGAGAAGAAGTTGAGAACTTTATTGAAAATCAGAAAAAGAAGATTAGTGAAAGACTACAACAAAGATTAGATTTTGAGAGTTCTTCTGAATTTTACCACTGTGGTAATGAAGATTGTCCAAGAGTTACCTTTGAGGACTCTTTAGAAGCAATGTTCAAGTGTCCTTCATGTAATCAGGTTCTAAACCTAAAAAAGAATGATAAAGCAAAAAAGGCGTTTGCAAAAAAGATCGACCAAATTAAAAACGATATGCAACAAGTTTTCTGAGTCTTAAGTCTTTGTGGTTGAAAACTGGACATAACCCTAAATACAAATTGGGGATAACATGAGATAAATCATGTCAGAACAAAAATCTCACGAGTATAGTATTTTCCAACAAAAATGTGATCTCTTGCTAAAAGAAGATGAAGTAAGATTTGCAGGTCTGATAAATAATATGGGTAAATTAGTTGTTGGCGGATTCAAAGAAGGAATATCACCATATGAAGATGAAGCTGAACGACAAAAAATGTTCATGGAACTTGCATTACGAGTTTCTATGAGAATGGAATTTGATTATAGTTTAGGTCCTGTAAAATATTCTGCCTCAAGAAGAGAAAAAGTCGTGATGATGAGTTTTCCAATTAACAATAATGTTCTGATGATATCTGCAGATCCTTCCATCGATATTGAAAAATTTGCTAAAAGAGCACTCAAAATAATTGGTAAACTGTGACTACTGAAACCACAGAAGAAACTTCCTCTCAAGTTGACGTTTCGGTATGCGATATTATGAAGGGCAATACGTCAGAAATTATTAAAAAAATGGAATCACAGATTCCTACATATTTTCAAATGCATTCTGATGTATACACTGAATTTCTACATACTATGGATGATTTGTTTGGAACATGTTTTATTGCAGAAAAAGAATTTTTTGATAAATTAAACTTCGATCAATATACTCTGAAACTTTTTGACAGTTACTGGAAAAATATAACAAAAATGTATTCATCCCAAATTGACATGTCAACGAATTTTTTGCGAACATATTCTCAGATGAGAATTTCTGGAATAAAATTATTTGATAATTATATACATGTAATGATGGAGTCATACACGAAAATGCTTTCTCAGTACAATTTCTCACTTGGAAATAAGTGACAGAATTAAATTACGGCTCTCTTAGGTGATAATCCTTGACTCAGATTACTACAATTAATCCAGCTACTGAAGAGCAGATTGCTAGTTATGATCCTATGAGTAAGGAAAGAGTCAATCGTCTTGTAGAAAAAGCTAAAAGAGCATTTCCTGAATGGAAAAAAGATCTTGAGAAAAGAAGGGGTTACATTTACAATCTTGTTCAATATCTTAACAAGAACAAAAAAAAGCTTGCAGAAATTGCAACAGCTGAAATGGGCAAAACTATCAATGAATCAATTAGTGAAGTTGAAAAATGTGCATGGGGACTAGAGTTTTATGCAGATCATGCCAGTAGTTTTCTTTCAGAAGAAATTCTCAATACAGATGCAAGAAAAAGTTTCATCACTTTTGAGCCACTTGGAGTTATTGGTTCAATCATGCCTTGGAATTTTCCATATTGGCAGGGATTACGATTTGCTGCTCCTTGTTTGATGGCTGGAAATACCATCATAATGAAACCCTCGCGTATAACTATTCAATGTGGAATTGAAATTGAAAAGGCCTTTCTAGATTCTGGTTTTTCGGAGGGAATTTTTCAAACTTTGGTTGGAAGCGTAGAATCTGCAAATTACCTTATTGATTCTGATGTAAATGCAGTAACATTCACGGGCAGTACATATGCAGGCTCAAAGGTAGCGGAAAGATCCTCGGCAAATTTGAAAAAATGTGTTTTAGAGTTGGGAGGAAGTGATCCCTTTATCGTTTTAGAAGATGCAACTATAGACAAAGCAGCAGAGGGTGCTGTCAAAGGTAGATTTATCAACTGTGGACAAAGTTGCATTGCATCAAAAAGATTTTTCGTAGTGAAAAATGTAGCAGATGATTTTATTGAAAAATTTGTGAAAAAAGCTTCAGAATTAAAAGTTGGTGATCCAACAAAAACTGAAACTGATATTGGTCCACTATCTAGTAAAGAAAGTCTTGAAACAATTTCTGGTATAGTTGAAGATGCAAAAGAAAAAGGTGCTGATATTCTTTTAGGTGGTTCTGAGATAGATGGAAAAGGTTACTTTTATCAACCAACTATTATGAAAAACATAACTCGTGAAATGAGGATAGCAAAAGAAGAAACATTTGGCCCTGTTGCACCAATTACAATTGTAGATAATGAAAGAGAAGCAATTCGATTAGCAAACGATAATGAGTTTGGACTAGGTGCAAGTATTTGGACTGAAAATCTAACTAAAGCAGAACAATTATCACGAAAAATTGAATCTGGAATTGTTAGTGTAAATAATGTAGTAATTTCTGATCCACGAATTCCATTTGGGGGAATAAAACATAGTGGATTTGGACGAGAGCTTTCACGTTATGGAATGTTAGAATTTGTTAACATAAAATCGGTTAGATTCTATGAGAACCTTATTAGTCATCACTATGTAGAATAGCTTTAGAGTTTTTTTATTTATTCGCTAATCGTTTTGATTTTATAAAGACCCAAATTTTCTTTGTCATTTCACTTGGAGTGACAGGTTTTGTACCAAAAATTTGTTCCACTGTTTCTGTTCGTCCTACAAAGTTAATTGCATAACCACCGAATGGTTTTCTTTTAGATTTACTTTTAGAACTACTCTTTGATCTACTTTTTGTTTTTCTTCGACTCTTTGCTTTTGTTTTTCGTCTACTCTTAGCTTTTGTTTTTCTTCTTTTTTTAGCTGCCAATATCGAAATTTTATGACAGTTTTAGTATAAGAACTTAGAGGTTAAATCAAGTGTAACAATTTGTGGTTTAAGAATGAAATATTACAATTTTGTATAATGTAAAACAAGTTCATTCTTTTGTTGTTTTATTTTTTTTAGTTTAAGTTTAGTTGATTTTGAAATTTTTGAAAATCCAAGTCCTTGTACTAAATTAATCGATTTTGTACCTCCTATAAGAAACGGAGTTACTGTTACAATAATTTCATCAAAAAGACCTTGTTTAATAAATTCCCAATTAACAGTTCCGCCACCTTCTAACAGGAGTTTTTTTATTTTTCTTTTTTCAAGTTGTTTTAAAAGTTGCTTTAAATTTACTTTGTTTTCTCCAGTAACAATTATTTCTAGAGGGTATTTTTTTAATCTTTGAAGATTTTTGTTAGAAATATTTTTTGAAACTGCTAAAATTGTTGAAATCTTGTTACATGTCTTGATAATTTTTGATTTTGATGAAATTTTACCTCGTGAATCTAGAATTATTCTTATTGGATTTCTACCTTTAACATATTTTACTGAAAGAATTGGATCATCACGCCGCAAAGTATTTTTTCCAATTAAGATTGCGTCAACTTTAGAACGTAGTTTGTGAACTCTAATTTTATCTATTTTTGATGAAAGATTTGAATCTCCAGTTTTTGTTGCTATTTTTCCATCAACAGAGATTGCCGCACTAAGAATAATGTGTGGTCTAGATTTTGCCATGAACGATTTTACCTCCAATAATTACAGATCTTATTGCGTTTTCTGATGCTCGATGAACAATTGATGCATGTGGAGAATGCATTGGTTCTAAATCAATTGAATGTTTATTAATTAAAACACAATCAGCGAGTTTTCCACGTTCTATTGTACCTATTCCTTTTTGCAAAAGTTTTCCAGCGTTTACAGTTGCCATTTTAAGAATTTGTTTTGGATCAATTCTTTTTTTGCTTGTTGCCATAGAAACTTTCCAAAGATAATCCATTTCTCTAAACATGTCAGGAGAGTTGGTCATTACATTATCGGTTCCAATTGCAATGTTGCATCTTGTCTGAAGCATCATTTGCAAATTTGGAATTCCTTCTGCCAAGGAAGCATTTGCTCTTGGACAAATCACTATCCCTCGAGTCTTTTTTGAAGCTAGAAATAACTCGCTTTTTGATGCTTGAGTCATGTGTACCAAAAAATGAGGTTTCAGTTGTAAAGCGCGAATTACCTCAGATTTTCTAGTCATACGTTTTGAGACATTTACGCTACCTTTTGTTTCAGCAGCGTGAATAGCACGGAGTTTTTGTGTTCTAGAATAGAATCTAAGCACGGAATTACTGTTTTCATTTGCCCCACTAACGCCAATTCCATCACATTTTTTTAAAATCTCAGATAATTTGGCTCTTTCTTCTGATGGTAGGTCTATGTTTTTTTTAATTTGATTTGAATTTTGATAATATTCAATTCTACCTAAAATTATGGATCTGATTGGCACCTTTGTTAGAACTTTTTTAAGAATTTCAACTCCGTCTATTCCGCCCTCCCTAAAATCAACAAAGGTTGTAATTCCTTTTTGTATCATAGATATGCAAGTGTTTTGCATAAAGCTTGCTAGTTGTGAAGGTTTTGTTTTTTTGAGAACTTTTGGTTTTACGCCAAATACAGGATGAATTCTTTCATCAACTGATTTGTTTAGTGTAACATCTTTTGCAATAGAATCACCAATATGAGTATGTGAATTGATTAGTCCGGGAATCAATAGCAATCCTTCACAATCAAAAGTTTCTTCTTTTGCACTTCGTTGAATATTTTTTTGAATTCGTTTGAATTTTTGATTTGAGATTTGAATGTTTGTTGATGAAATATATTCTAAATCTTTACCTAAAAGTACACTTGAATTTTTTAATATCATGACATTTCATAAATTTCTGGTTTTTCTTTTCCAGAATCTCTGATCTTTCTTATTGTGTCAAGTGATTTTGTAGCTAGTTTTATAGCCTCTCTTGAAGTAGTTCCAGTTCCAATTCCACAATTGAGAGTTATTCCCTGTTCTTTTTTTATTAAATCAAGAAACTCTCTTGCGTTTTCTTTTGAATTTTCACTTGAAACTACCATAAAGTTGTCACCCCCCACGAAAAATGTCATTGCTTTTTTGTTAAGGAAAAATTCAGACATTTTTGCATAGAGCTTGAATATTGAAGAAGAGATTTCGTATGGTGATTTTGTTTTTCGTGTAGATGTAAGATCTTCAACATCCAAATGCATTATTGTGACCTTTTGATCTGTTTTACCATTCAAAAATCCGTAGATGTTATGCTCCCTATTCAAAAATACCTCTGATTTTTTTCCATCATGAGCTTTGAGATTAGCATCAAATGGAGATTTGTCATAACCAATTGACATCGAAAGTTTTAGGTCAAATAATGTCTCTAATTTTTCCTGGATTTCAATATGGTCATCAAGAGATAGGCAGTTTGTTATAGCAAAAAATTCATCAGATCTATTAAGAAAAACTATACAGTTCTTCTCTGAAAATAGTTTTTGTACCTCCTTGTATAGTGAGGCTTGAAGCATCTGTAACTTGTGTTCTCTATCACTACCTAGAGTGAGAGTCCATGGCCCATAGCCGTTAATCTTGATGATTGTAAGTTGAATCATTTCTGAATCCTCTTAAGTTCGGTTGAAATTTTTACTACAGCTTCAACTGCCCTTTCAGCAACTGGTCTTATTCTAGCATAGGCATGTCTTTCCTGCATCCCAGGACCACTAATTCCAAATGAAACTGGTTTTTGATATTTTACAGATAATTCAGTTAATTTGTTTGCAGCCGAATGAGCAATCACTTCATCATGTTTTGTTTGACCTTTAATTATTGCACCAAGTGTTACAACAGCATCAACATCTTTTTTCTGCAACAATGTATCAACCAAAATTGGCATATCAAATACTCCAGGAACTTTACAGGTGTATTTTACATCTAGTTTTAGTAATTTTGCTTTTTCTTGAGCAACTGAAAGCATCCTAGATGTCACTTCCTCGTTAAATTCCGAAGCCACTATTGCTATATTCAAAATTAATGCACCTTAGCGTATTCAATTAGTTCTTTGCCATCAATAAGTGGGATGGCATTTTGTTTTGCGTATTTTTGTGCTTTTTCAAAAGACAGTGCTGAATATGTCTCAGCATCCATCATTTCACAAATAGCAGTAACGGGGGTAAGTTCAGCTACTTGTGCTAAATAAACTGACATTTCTGTATGACCTTGCCTATTTGCAAGTAAACCCTTTGAAGCTATCAACATTGGAACATGCCCAGGAGTCTTAAATGATGAGACAAACTTGTTTCTTTTATTTTCAATTTTGTATAGATTTGCCATTTCTCTAATTGTTAGAGCTCTATCTTGGTCCGTAATTCCTGTGTATGTTCGATAGTGGTTTATTGAGATTGAAAAAGTTGGGTGATCACCATATGGTGCAAGACCCATAATCATTTCTTTGGAATGAGAATCAAATGAATCTGAATTTGAAAGAATATCATGCATGTATTCTAGGCCAAGATTTTGTCCAAATGAATTATCAATAGCAAGACAAAGCAATCCTCCCGCATGTTGACGCATTCTTGCTACATGTTCTGGTGTAATGAATTCAGCTGCAACAACCATATCAATTTCATTTTCTCGTCCTTCAGAATCATGGAGTAAAATAAATTCTCCACGTTTTAGAGATGCAATTGCAGATTCTAGAGACATGAGAGAAATTGTCGAAATTCTAATTATAAAGTTTACTAAAAAACGGGTTGTTACCAATAAAGTGGTAAGTTTTTAGGTTTATTTTAGAATATATTTTCCTAAAATATCGGTTTCAATATTAACTTTGTCGCCAAGTTTTTTTGTTTTAAAATTTGTAACTTGAATCGTATGTGGAATAAAAGAAACTGAAACAAGATTTTTTTTGACCTCTACAACAGTAAGGCTGATTCCATCAATTGCAATAGAACCTTTTTTCACAATGTATTTTGCTAATTTTTTTGGAACTTCAAACCAAACTTGAACCTCTTTTGGTTTTTTTAGAATTTTTTTTATGATTCCAACTCCATCTACGTGTCCTAAAACAAAATGTCCCTCTAATCTATCCCCCGCCTTTAAGCTTCGTTCAATATTTACAATACTACCAATTTTTAGATTTCCAAGATCTGTTTTCTTTGTAGTTTCATCAATCATTTCGAATTGTCCTAGATGCTTTGATAGTTTTGTTACTGTTAGACAAACACCATTTAGGGCCACGCTTTGACCCATTTTCAATCCTTTAGCTTGTTTACCTAAATCTACTGTCATTTGGATAGCACTTCGATTTTTGGTGTTTTTTGTGATGTTTTTTACCTTACCCGTACCTACTACAATTCCTGTAAACATTACTTTAATATCGAAATTTTCTTTGTTATTTGAATTTTAAGATTGAAAATTCTAGTATGGAGTGCCTTTTTCTCTTTGATTTTTGAAGGCTTCAACATACCATTCAAACTCATCTAAAAATCGATTGGCTCTTTTATCGTAACTTTCATCTACTAACTTTCCATCATCATCAAAGACGTTTGTTACTTTTGAGATTGAAAGTAATGAAGAGATTGCTGGTGCACCAAGTTCTGCAAAAATCTGTCTTAGATGATTTCCAGCAAGACTTCCACCAAATCCACCAACAGAATATGAAACTATGGCAGATGGTTTGAAAAAATATTCTTCAAGAAAATAATCTAAAGTGTTTACCATTGCAGGAGATGGGCTATGATTATACTCTGGAGTTACAGGTAGATACCCATCTGCGTTTTTTATTGCTGATTGAAGGTCTTTGAGATTCTGTGGGGGATTTTCCATTTCTTTGTACATCCTATCTAATAGAGGTAGATTTAGCTTCATAGGATCAACAAAAGTCACCTCATGTCCACGTTCCTTTAGTTTTTGTTCCATCCATCTTGCAACTTTGATTCCATTTCTATCGCGTCTAACAGAACCCACAATTAGAACAATTTTTGCCATTGTTATGCCGTTTTTGATTTATGAATTACTTAAACTTGGATCCTAGATCTCAATAATTCCTATCGTAATTTAAAAAAAGGGAAAAAGGAACTACCTATACTCTTCTTGCTCTAGCAAGAGCCATTTTATAGGCAGTCTTTCTTTTGCCTGCTGAACGCATAGCAATTCTGAGTGCTCTTCTTGCACTTTTGATTTTGTTTTGTGCTTTTTTGAGTTCAGCTCTTCGTTTATTGGCTGATCTTAGTGCAATTCTCTTAGCACCACCAGACTTTTGGCGTTTCTTACCGCCACTTCGGCGTTTACCGCCTTTTCGTCTAGATCCTTTTCGTCTAGAACCACCTGAACGTCTTTTAGCACGTCTACGTTTTGCCATTAATGCAGCAAATTTTTTATTTCATAAAAGTACTGCAAGTACAATTTTTTTTGCAATTAGTCAAAAGACTCTAGGGTAATTTGACATGTTTTTATAATTTTCCTATGAGTTGTTCTATGTTTATTCGTAAAAATTAGCCAATCCTACCTTTTAAGATAATTTTTTCTGTTGTTTCAGAGGGACTAGTACGATCTAAATATCGTATCTCATACCAATCACCAATGTGCATTGTTTCTCCGTCAATAGTTCTTGGAATCTCAATCTTTACTTCAAAAACATTAGAGTTTGGACCGGTTTCAATTAAAAATCCTGAATTTGCTCTAAAAAGTGGATTAGCTAGTGTGGTTCTTATTCCACCCTCAGCTCTAAACTCTAAAGCGCTTAATGGAATTTTGTTTTCATCTTTTGAATCAGTGTTTGCGTCTGGTTCGTAAAGTCTTAAGGTAAATTCATGTCCTATCCTGCTACCACCACCAGCTGTTTCGATTTTAGCAAATGTGCTTGTGAGGGCTACGGATTGTTCTATGACTTGTTTTTCTCCAGCATGATCTGACTCGTCTAAATATCTCACTAAAATAATGTCATCTTGTTGCAAAGGTTTGCCATCTATAGTTGCAGGAAGATTGATTGCTAGAAAAAATTTGCCAGAGTTTGGTTCTGTTTCAACCATTTCTGATGGAACATCTACCAGGACACCATTCACCAATACTTCAATCAAACCTTCTGTTGAAATTACATCTACTCCGTTAGGACTTGTGTTTAGATCTTGATCATTTACATAAAAATTCAAAATTGTTCTTGAGGTAGCAGGAATTGTTTCAAGAGTTTGTGGTGCTTGAGTTATTTTAGTTCCAGAATCTAAGCGGATTACATTAATTTTAATGAGGTATTCAATGCTTTTAGTAAATTCATTATCAGAAATAATTCCATCAGACCACCAACGAGCATTAGTTTTAATCCAATCTGGGATAATTGATTGAACATTTTCTTGTGTTTCAGTTTGTGGAACTTGAATAATTCCTTCCTTTATCATAAATTCAATTCCTAATACAAAATCAGAGTCATCTATCTGTCCTGTTGCCCACCATCCTGCATTGCTTCTCACCCAGTCTGGAATAGAAACTTCTGCTTGCGATTCAGTTGGTAATGAAAAAGCAGTGAGAAAAAATACAATGAATAGTGCTAACCACCAATGCTTACTCATAATTTTCATAATTTTATTTTATACATTTAATCTCTTTTCCAAAACCCAATTTGTGACTAGATTAGAAGGTAAAAGCGTCTTTTAGCATCATTGCAAGCTCACTTCGTGTGTTATCTTTATCGAGGGTAAACTTGAGATTTTCTAATAATGTTTCAACTATTGTACATTGATTTTTTGAGAATTGATAATAACATTCTAAAACCTCTTCAAAAGTATTAGAACGCTCATATCTCTCCCAAAAACTATCTGACATTACCTCATAATTTATAAGAAATTGTCTAATTGGTTCTTGAACATTTGGGGAAGTATTGTGTTCAAGTAGTTTCAATAGTAAATGTTCTAGTTTTTTTTCTAATTTTGCTTCATGAATTGCTTGATAGACACTTGTTGATACGATAGTATAGTATACACATAATGAAATAAAAAAATTAATCGAGATAGAAGACGAGGAATTATACTCTATTCGTGGAGGATTCTACGGATAGAGCGTTTGTACGATTTTTTTCTGGGCTCTCCCAGATTTTTTACCTTGGATCGCACTTTGATGATAGTTTCCTATCGTTTTTCCTCGTCCATATTTGTAAGACAAAATAATATTTAAGCTAATTTAAAAAAAACTGATCAGTTGTTTGACTTAATATAGTAAAAATGAATAAATTTTAAGATTATTTATAATTCTCTTCATATATGATGCATATATCCACTAGATAATGGAGGGGATTTAATGCCAGAGGCGTATGTTTTGATCAATTGTGATTTGGGTTCTGAAGAATCTGTCATTGAAGAGCTAAAACATGTAGATACTGTAAAAGAGGTTCATGGAACTTTTGGCGCATATGATATTGTAGCCAAAGTGACATCAGATAAACCAGAAACTCTTAGAGAATCAATTACTTGGCAAATAAGAAAAATCAACAATGTGAGATCAACATTAACTCTAATGGGAATAGAAGGACAAAATTAGAATGGTGATTTGAATGGACAGTTTTGATGCAAAACAAATCAAGTGTAAACAATGTGGTAAAGTAATTGGAATGGTTGAGCATGATGCAGAAATTGTTTTTCCAAGATGTGGAAATTGTGCAAATCCATTACCAGAAGGTGATGATATACTATATACATTTAATAAAGTTGCAAATTCACAATAATTTTTTATTTTTTAGCAATCTCTAAAAGTGCTTTGGCTCTTTTGTAATGCACTTCGTCAATCATTTTTCCTTCTACAACAGTAGCACCTTTTCCTTTTTTTGAGGATTTTAGATAAACTTTACAAACTTTTTTTGCCCATTCAATTTCGGTTTTGTTTGGATGAAAACTCTTATGAGTTACTGAAATTTGATCAGGATGAATAATTGTTTTTCCTGAATATCCTAGCTCTTTTCCAATCTCACAATCATTTTTCAGTCCTTTTTCATCTTTGATGTCCTGCCAAATTGCATCGAGTGCTAAAACACCTGCTGCTCTTGCATCAACTGGAATTTTTGCTCTAGCGTATTTTGCACCTTCTGGTTGTTTTGTATATTCAATTCCCATATCGTTAAGTAAATCAAATACACCAAAAACTAAAGCAGATACACGTTTTGAGCAAGAAGCAATATCATATGCATTGACGACTCCTTCTGAAGATTCTATGGATGGCATTAGTTCAATTGGCTTTAATTTTCTCTTTTTTTCAAGGCTAAAAATAGCCTTTTCAATTTTTTTCAGCTCTTTTGCATTGTTAACTTTTGGAATTACTATTCCATCTATTCCATTCTGAACTATTTCTTGAAGGTCTGCTGGAATCTTGCCTGAAATAGGAGAGTTTGTTCGAGCGTATACCGATGGTGAGTATTTTTTTCGTTCTTTTAGGGCTTTTTTTATCAGATTTCTGGCCTTTTTCTTTTCATTATCTGGAACAGAATCTTCTAAATCAAAACAAACAATATCAGCAGGTAAGGATTTTGCTTTTTCTAAAAAGCGAGGATTATTTCCTGGGACAAAAATTAGACTACGATAAAGCTTTGTCATTAAATGACTAGGCCCCTTCTGGCTTCATTAAGATTTTGCCAAAAAGTCCTTTACCAGTAAGCATCTTAGTGTGAGCTTCTGCTGCTTGTTCAAATGAAAAGGTTGAATCAATTGTTGCCTTGATCTTTCCTTGACCCAACCAATACAATCCTTGTTCTAATTCAGCTTTTGTTCCTTGAGTGGAACCAAGAATGTTTGTTCCTTTAAAGAATACATGACGCAAGTCAGTTTTTGCATCATAACCTGTTGTTGCACCACATGAAACTAATGTTGCGCCATATTTGAGAAGTGTAAGTTGTTTGTTCCAATGTGTTTGACCAATGTGATCAAATGAAACATCAATTCCTGGTACTTCGCCTTTTTTCTTTGCAATCTCTTTTGTGATTGCTCTTACTTCTTTATGCCAATCCTCTTTTCTATGATCAACTGCATAATCTGCACCTAGTTCTTTACACTTGTCTAACTTGTCAGGACTTGCAGTTGCTATAACATCACAATTGTATAATTTTGCGATTTGAATTCCAAAGCTGCCAACACCAGAACCTCCTCCCATGATAAGAACGGTTTGTCCTGGGTGGATCTTTGCTCTTCCAACTAGCATATGCCATGATGTTAAAAGAGTCATTGAAGCAGCTGCTGCTTCATCGTAACTCACACCATCAGGTATTTTTGCTATATTTACTTCTGGAAGATGGGTTATTTCGTTGAAGGCTCCCCAATTAGGACCTGTTTGAAATCCCCAGATAATTCTGTTAACACAATCAAATTCTCTTCCATCAGTACAAGCTTTACAAACTCTACAGGACATGTTTGAATGGGAAACAACTTTGTCACCAACTTTGATGTTTTTTACATCTTCACCAACTGTCATAACTTCTCCTGCTGCATCAGAACCAGAAATGTGTGGAAGTGGAACTGGAACTGGGTTTCCTCTCATTCCCCAAATATCATTAAAATTAAGAGATGTAGCTTTAACTTTGAAAACTACTTCATCAGATTTTGGCTTTGGATCATCAACATCTTTTACTTTGAGAATTTTTTTAAAATCGTCATCAGGAGCGTATTCCTCATAAACAAGCCCTTTCATGATTAGTTTCGACCTTTTTCCCCTAATTATATTTTCTCAGAGTTCAGCGTCGTGTAAACTTGAAATCTCGTTTTGGTTGCTGTATAGACAACAGGATTTGTTTTAGCTGTTCATCTGAAATTTGAGAACCTAATTTTCCTTGAGAAGCCATACCAATTAGATAATTTTCTACAAGATTTGCCAAATCAGGTTTAACCATTTTTATATTGTTTAATCGCAGTCTTGCATCTGCAGCAAGAATTTGTTTTAGAATTTGTTCTTTTTGAGCTGATATTTCAGAATCATTGTGTGGATGGTCATTATGATCATGGTCATGATGCTCGTGTTCATCCGGGTTTGGATAGCTCATTTAATCACTATGAATATACTTTCAAGTGCGGATTTTCACTGGCTAGTTCTTTTAAAATTTCAGTTGCAAGCCCATCAAGTTTTTGCATTCCTTGTCTTGAAACAACTCGTCCTTTTTTCTCTATTTTTTCTATGTATCCGAGTTTTTCTAATCCTTGTATTGCGTTTCTAATTATTGCACCACCAGCATCTTTGTGATTAGATGCACCATAACCAACGGGTTTTGCTCCACCATACTCTTTTCTTAATTCATTAACACCTATTGGACCGTGAACGTAGATTTTTCTTAATATTGATGCACATCTTGTATGCCACCATTCTCTATCTTGAGGAGGTTTGTCAGCGTGTGCGCCAGTTTTAACAAAAGAAACCCAACTTGGAGGAGGAATATCCTCTTTTTTTAGAATATTAGTTAGCTTACTAATCAATACATCAGCGGGTACATCATACACCTTTGCCATGAGCTGAAAAACTTGTGAATCGTCTTATAAATCATGGAGCTATTATTTTGCGATATGTATGACCACAAAAGTTGCAAGTTATTCGTATAGATTTGATTGAAGTTCTTCCAACTCTGATCTTTGAATTTATTCCAGGTGCAATGAAACTTTTACATTTCTTGCAAAAGACCATTCTGAGAGCGTATGGCATTTTCACTTTGAGTCGCATGCTAATTTTTCTTGCAAGTAAAGCCTGTCGTTGTGCTAATTTTGGATTTGTTTTTGCATTAGATATTGCATTATCAATTAGAATCTGCATTCGTTCTAGTGCTATTTGTTTTACAACAGGTTTCATACATGAACATAACTTTGGCCCTACAAATTTGGTTCGTTAACGAATAAGATGCGGTCACCGGGATTTGAACCCGGGTAACGGGCTTGGAAGGCCAGCGTACTACCAGGCTATACTATGACCGCCTAAGAGAGCAAACTTTGTAGCCTACTTAAAAATTGTTTTTTCATATTCGTAAAGAATTCGTCCTACAACTACATGTGCTTCTAATGATTTTTTATCAACACTGAACAGCTTATCGATTTTTTTTCTAACAAATTCTGAAAAATGACCCTTTTGAAATCCTCCAATTACAATACAGGAATCATCATCAAGTTTTGATGCAATGCTTTGATAAGATTCAAGTTTGCCTTCAACAGAAAAACCAATTACTTTTTTTGGTTTAATGTGATCTAACAATTCAGAAAAATTCATTTCCTTTAATTCAAGTAATTTTTCTCCATTACTTTCTACTATTTTTTCCTTGAATAGCTTTTCAATCAATCCAGCAAACCTATGATATGATTTTGGGATTCTAACTTTGTCTCCAATGAAAATTACTTTGTCATCTAGTGTATGAAGAAAAACTTTGATTTTGTTCTCAAGATAAAGTGGTATGGTACATGCTTCAAGCAAGCAAAGATGTACAATGTCTGGTCTTCCTCGTTTGAATTCATTTTCAATTCCTTTCATAGCTGCAAAATGCCACGAATTATCTAGCAAAATATCTGATGGATTTTTTTCTAATTTTTTTGCGTGAGAAATTATAGAAGAATGATTTTGAATTGTTTTAGGAACTAATTCAAGTGCAGATTCTATTATTACTAATGATAACATGATTATGATTATTGCAATTGACTAATGTGTTTTTTAAATTCATCCCATGCAGGTTTTGGTTTTCCATCTACATCAAGTAAACCTGCATTACAAATATAATGACTTAATCGTTCTGCAACAAATTCACTTGTACCAATGCCAACTGTTCCTTCAATTTTTGATAAATCTACAATGCACGTTCCGTCAGGTTTGTCGTACTGTCTATACCAAGTAAAAGATTCTATTTTTTCCTCATTATCTCTGTAAAAATCAAAGGATGTCAACATGAAATCTAATTGATCCTCTATAGTTCCTCCAACAAACTCAGAAGTACTCCAACTGATTTCAAAGAATATTATTTTTTTGTCAGGCACTAGCTCAAGTGCTTTCTCTAGGTCAGCTTTTGCATCGTGAGGTTTTTTTACTATTTCATTAAGTGAGTCTGTTGGAAAGTATGTGAAAGCAACAAAATCTCCTTGGTTTAAGTCAGAAACAATATGATTAAGATCTTTGTTAATCACACCATTTAGTGAAAAAGAGTTTCCAATTTTTACATCAGGATGTTTTTCTTTTATTTTGTCGTAAACATTGTTGAATAATTCTTTGTAGATTGGAATCAAATCTTCTTGATTACGAAAATATGTATCTGTTTCTCCAGCGAGAATTACAGTGTCTATAATGTTATAACGAGTCAAAAGCGCATCCAAAACACTTACAATGTTATCGTTGGAAATTCCATGTAGCTGTGGTTTTCCCATCCAATCAGGTAAAGGACCTAGTGTTTTTCCATTAATAATTGAGAAATATAGTGTCACTTTTAGATTATTTTTTTTGTTTAGGCTCATGAAAATATCGGTTTCTTGAAAATTATACTCACCTTTTTGTGGTTCAATTAAATTCCAAAATAAGTACATATTACTTCTTCCCATTCCAGTTGAGGCTGCTACTTCATAGATTTCATCTAATTGTTGAACGGTTATCTCAGATGCTGGTGCATTCACAACAAGACCAATGTTTTCATTTTTTGTTATCATAGGTTCTATTCCATTTTGTTCTGTAGAAGAAATAGCAAAAAATGATACAGTAATGATTACTGTTGTAATTCCAACACCAATGCATGCAATAGTTTTACTGTTCAATAATGTTGGCAGTTAGTAATCCAAGTAAAAAAGTTATGATGTAATTTCTATCCTGAGATGCATCCACTGTACCCACATTCAATGCAGATACTACATCCTTCAACAAAAACAAGATTATTCTTGCATGTAGGACATAGAGTTTCTTCTTTTACTTCTTCAGTTGCAGTACTTTCGACTGTAGCTTCTTCAGGTGCTTTGAATTTTAGTGCATTATCAACCTGAGTTCTAACATAAGAGTTTGAAATTTCTTTAGTGACAAAATTGGTAATGAAGGTACTTGGTCTTACCTCAAATTTTTTTTCTGCATTTTCACTTATCATGTGCAAGACTTGGGTTTTTCTTGAACCATCACGATAAACTGTAATTCCTTTTAGACCCATTTCATGTGCTAGCAAGTAAGATGCTTTGACATCATCTGCAGTAACATCATAAGGCATGTTGATTGTCTTTGCAATTGCATTTCCAATCCATTCTTGCCAAACTGCTTGTGCCATTAGGTGGTCTGCCCAATGAATATCCATTGCAGTGACAAAGATTTTTTGCATCCATTCTGGAATTTCTGGAATTCCTTTAACAGAACCGTAATTGTCTGCAATTTTTGATAATAGTTCGTCAGTATACAATCCATTTTCTTTTAGAACTTGTTCAAAGATTTTGTTTGTATAGAAGAATCTTCCAACTGTAACTCTTTTCTCAAACACTAAAGCAAATGTTGGTTCCATTCCGTTAGAGCAATCTGCAATCATAGATAATGTACCAGTTGGTGCAACTGTGGTTGTCAGAACATTTCTTATTCCATATTTTTTGATTTTTTCAATTAATGCATCCCAATCATAGGAATGTTGATCTTTTGATTTTTCATAATATCCAGCAACAGGAATCTTTCCTTCTGGGAATTCTGTTTTAGAGCAAAGCGAAAACTTTCCTCTAGATTTAGCAAGCGCAACACTTTCTTCCATGGAGTAATATGTTAAGGCTTCAGCTAGTTTAGATTGAAGATCATAGCCTTCTTTAGAGTTGTATGGAATTCTAAGTTTGTATAGAAGATCAGCTACTCCCATTACACCTAGACCAATTCTTCTAGAGTCTTTTGAAGCAATATCAATCTCTTTGACAGGATAAAGATTGACGTCAATAACGTTGTCTAAGAATTTAGTTGTCTTTCTGATTATTTCTTCATATCTTTGCCAATCAAATTCGTATTCTCCATCTGCTTTTCTTTTTACAAGATTTGCCAGATTAATTGAACCGAGGTTGCATGATTCGTATGGATAAAGACTTTGTTCACCACATGGATTCGTAGCTCGTATTGGTCCACCTCTTGCTTTTGCAAAAACATTGTATTTGTTAATTTGATCAAAGAAGATCAATCCTGGTTCTGCACTTTTCCATGCAGAAAGTGCAATCAAATCAATTAATTGATGAGCGTTAACTTCACGAATTGGAGCTTTGTCTCTTGGACTTCGAAGCATGTATTTTCCGTCTTCTGTGTTAACTAGTGCATTCCAGAAATCTTCCCAAATCCCTACACTGACATTGAAGTTTTCTAAAATACCGGGTTCAGTTTTGGTTGTGATGAATTTTTCAACATCTGGGTGCCATGCCTCAATAATACCCATGTTTGCACCTCTTCGTTTTCCTCCCTGTTTTACTACTTCAGTCACTGTATTGATGATATTCATGAAGGAAACAGGGCCTGAAGCTACACCTGAGGTTGATGCTACAATGTCACCTTCTTGACGAAGATCAGAATAGTTGATTCCAACGCCACCACCAGATTTGAAAATTAGTGCAGCGTCCGATGTTGATTTCATTATTTTTCCCATATCATCTGGCATGTCTAAAACAAAACATGCAGAGAGTTGACCAAGACGACCACCAGCATTCATCATCGTTGGTGAGTTTGGTAGAAAGTCTTGTGACATCATTAGATTATTGTATTCTGAAATTTTTTCTGCATAGCTGTCAAACTTTTTGGCAGCAATCAGTGTCAAAAGTTCTTTGAAACCAACTTTCATTTGTCCATGTTCTGCAAGTATAATGTATTCATTGATTAAAGCTCTAAAGTGCCATTTGTTTAGATAATATTCACCAATTTTGAATTTGTAATTAAAGTTGTCAAGTTTTTCAAGATAAGATTTTGCTTCTTCAATGTTTTGTGTTTGATTGTCTTCTTTTGAAAAGATTTGATTGTCATGCAACAGATCACCTAGTGTTACAAGAACTGCTACTCGTTCAAACATTTGACTTGGGGTTTCCATGATTTCGTTTTTGTTGTTACGAATGAGATATCTTGATGCAAGTACTCTTAGACAGTTAAGATCAAATTTTTTGGCAACAGGATCTAAAGTTTGCAGATTTAGAACTCTCATTTTCTCGTCTCTTAGTTTTCTGCGTTCATGTCTGTACAAAATGTAGGACTTTGCAATCTCACTATGACCTTTTTCAATCAAAGTGGACTCTACTAAATCTTGAATATCCTCAACGCTTGGAGGTCTTGATGCTGAAAATCCATGCTCAACTAATCTTGTTACAACTCCTTCAGCTAGATCATCTGCTAAGTTACGATCTGGTTCAGATGTGGCTGCTAATGCCTTGAAGATGGCGCTTGAAATTTTTTCCTTATAAAAAGGATCAACCGATCCGTTTCTCTTACGGATCTGACCGATAGAATTTTCAATTTGTGAATTATCCAATCTTATAACTCCCCGCAAAGGGTAAGAATCAAATGAATATAACTTATGTGGCAAAATTTTTTTCTCTTAGATCAAACTTTGGTTCAACAATATTAACACCACTACTATGAACTTCATACTGGTGGACTTTAGTAAATTTTGAATTAAGATCTGAAAAAGATCAAAACGTTGATCATGATTTGATCAAAATCAGAGTGCTTGTTACGAATTTCGTATGATGTAAGGTGACTTACACTTGGGACACTTGTCTGTAAGTTTTTCACCTTTGTAGCAACACTCACCACAGATTGTTACCTCCCTCACAGGCTTGAATGAGGGGGTAAGTTGGGCGGTCTTTTCAATTGCTGCCTTGATGTTATCAACCTTGGATTCATCATCTATCTGTAGACGTACCAGTAGGCCTCCATTTAGTAACTTGGCTATCTTGTTGCATTCAGAGATTTTCTCACTTTTGGCTGTAAAACCACCAATTTCAGAGTCTTTTAGGTTAACTCCCTCAGAATAGGAATCTCCCTCTATGGCGCTTAAGAGTGAGTTTTTGCCATATTTTTCACCATCTGATAATGCAAATCTTGAGGAACTTTCACTTTCTGTCATACATATTTTGACATCTTCGCCAAGTTCTTTTCCTTTCTTTGTTGCAATATCAACAGCTGTTTCAATAACTTTGTGTAAGATTTCACGTCCTTTTTTGTTATCTTCATAACCAAGAATGTTAAAGATAGCTTCACGTAGACCAATTAGATTTAGAACGAGTGAAATTGAATTGCGTTGCATGTATTGAGTATTTTTTGCAAGAACTGGATTAAGACCACGTCTAGTTAGATCAGAAATGTCTTTCTTTCTTAATGCCATTGAAGCAAGTGCTGGTTTCATTAATAGAGCTAATCGTGCTCTAAAGTAAGTTTCATCTTTATTTGATTCAAATGCAAGACGTGGTAAGTTAATTGAGATAGACTGTAATTTTATTCCGAGCGAGCCAGAGGCCTTTGTAGTTTGATTAGAAATACCTATACTTGATACAGATCCTTTTGAGAAGATTACTTTTCCGCCAAGGATGATAATTTCTGCAAGAGTTTTTGAGACATCAGTTAGTTTACCTTTCTCATGATCAATGATTAAACCAATCTTTGGAACAGGTGTAATTGTTACATAATTTTTGTAAGCTGAAAGAATTATGTTAACTATTTTTGTGTCAGAACCTAGTTGAAGTCTAAATGAAACTTGTGTTGTTGTTTTATCATATTTTGAAGCTATAGATATATTTGCAAATGTGTCTGTAAGTTTGTGTTCTAATTCTGAAACACTCTTTGTGTGTTTTGATAACAGTTGTGCTAGTCCATCTATTACAACTTCCTGTGAAGCTTCTTTTGAAAGCAACGATATAATTATTGAAAGTGAAGAAGTAAGATCATCAAGATCTTTTATTGATGGAATCCTAGATACTTCAAGATATTTGCCGCCAAGATCAATTCCATCTTCAACTAATTCTTTAACATTAACAAAAATGGTGTCAGGCACCAAAGACCAGATTCCTGGGTTTGTGATATGGAGGTCGCCTGATAGGTGTGAATCGGCCACATCCTTAGGCAGGGTGTTCGTGAGTAGGTGTTCAGCGAAGACCTTTTGGCCTGTTTTAAACAGCAATCCTTCAGCCCCATTATCGACATTATCTACATTTGTTAGCATTTCTTGAACATCATAAACAGGCAGACCAAGTCTTGCCAATTTGTTTCGATATTCTTCATGACCATGTTCTAAAAGAACAGAGTTTACCATTTCGCGGATGAGTGCACCAGTAAGATAAGTTGTTTGATATTTGTAAATTCTATTTTCTACTTCTTCAGTTATTTTTTGTGCAAGCTCTAATGGAAGACTTCCTTCACGTACGAGTGATTGAATTATTTTATGTGAATTAAATTCTTCAATTGATTCATGTGAAGTTCGGACATACATTTTTCCACTTTCAATAATTGATCTTTCTTCAATTTGTCGTGCCAAGCTAAGGACCAGTTTTCCAAGATTTGTGATTGTGTATCGTCTTTCAGATTTGTTGAGGGCAACAAGGGATTGCCTTAGTAGTTTTCTGAGGTGGTAGGCAAATTTTCCACTTTCTTTTTTTGACTTGAATCCAGCAAGGGACTTTAATTCTGAATAGGTTAGTGGTCCTTTGGAGTTCAAAATTCTCAAAATATCGATCCTGTTTGGACTAGCCATCACAGAAAAGATCATTCTTACGCGCTTTGACGTAGAGTGAAGTAGACTTCCCCGTTGAGGCACCTCTACTTCCTCGCTCATCTCCATATCCATGTCTAAAAAAATATAGCTAAATAAGGGTTTGTGATAAGTTGTTGATCAAACTAAAGATCAGTTCTCATTTACATCTAATGCAAACTCTGATATAGATAGTGCTTGTCCGCATGAAGGACACTTTCCATTGTAAGGATTCATTACATCTTTTACTGACTTTAACATTTTCATGCTAGAGATCTTTTCGCCACACTTACCGCAAGTTATTTCAACTGACATATAAGAGATCATTTTTTTCTAATTAATTAAAAATCTAATTTGATTTTTTTTTATAATTGCACTAAATTAATTTACTGCTTTTCGATAAGGATTCCACGATCATCAAAACCAGTGATTTTGACCCTTGTGCCAATTGGAAGATCAGCAGGGGTCTTTATTCCAGCCATAAATCCTGAGATACTCAAGTCAGATTCCTCTAGTTTGAGGACTACCCAGGCATATGGAGTGTATTTTTCAAAGCCAGCTGGTGGAACTGTAATAATGGTAAAAGTGACAATTGTTCCAACACCATCAAGTACGGCATTTTCAAATCCTTTGTTACCACACTTTTTGCAAAAGTAAACTGTTGCTAAATGAAGTTCGCCGCACTTTGTACACTTTCTAGCTAGAACTTTGCCAGATTTTGCATTATCAACAAACTCTTGTTTTGCAGACATGTTATACACCTTGGAAAATGTGAACAGCACAACTTGCACCAGTTGCGCCAAAGTTTTGTGTTAAACCAATCTTTGCATCTTTTATTGTTCTTTCACCGGCTTTTCCAGTTAGTTGGTCAAATACTTCAACAATTTGTCCAACTCCTGTAGCTCCAATTGGATGTCCTTTTGATTTTAATCCGCCTGATGGATTGATTGGAATTTGGCCATTACGTTTTGTTTGTCCTTCACGAACGGCTTGAACACCTTGTCCTTTTTCAAAGAAACCAAGATCTTCAGTGTCTAGTATTTCAGCAATTGTAAAGCAATCATGAACTTCAGCAAAGTCAATATCTTTTGGAGTAATTCCTGCCATCTTGTATGCAGCTTCTGATGCAATCTTTGTGCTTGGAATAGTAGTCAAGTGTTCACGACCTTGAAGTGCTGCAGGGGATCCACCCCTTCCTGATCCAATTACTTGGATGTAATCTTTAGAGTGTTCTTTTGCAAATTTTTCACTACATATTATAACAGAGCTTGCACCATCTGAGAATGGACAGCAATCATAAAGCTTTAGTGGACTTGCAACAACGGCAGACTTCATAACATCATCAACTGTAATTTTCTTTCGTAGATGGGCTTTAGGATTAAGTAAACCATTTTCGTGATTCTTTACTGCAACTTGAGCAAAATCTTCTTCAGTTGCTTTGAATTCAGTAAGGTATGCTCGTGCCATAGAGGCAAATAATCCAGGAAACGAAGCTCCTGCTGCACCTTCATAAAAGAAATCTGAACAATAAGAAAAGTAAGTTGTAGTCCATTCAGTTCCTGTATGAGTAACTTTTTCAACTCCGGTAACTAATACTGCGTCGTAAAATCCTGCATATACATTTACAAATGCTTCTCTAAATGAAACAGAGCCACTTCCACAAGCTGATTCGATTGATAACGATGGTCTTTCTGAAATTCCTAAATTACTCATAACGACAGGTCCCAGGTGTACCTGTTTGTCTGCAACACCAAACACGTTTGAAATGTAACCTGCTTTGATATCTTTTGGTTCTATTCCTGCACTTTCTATTGCGTCAACTGAAGCTTGAATAGTAATATCAGAAATACTGTCATCTAGTCTTCCATATTTAGTACTTCCAGCACCAAGAACACAAACCTTTTCCACAAAAGTTACTGACCCGATTCCATATAAAAATTAAGCAGGTAATTTGAGTGGTCGAAAAAAATTGAAGAAAATTTCTCAAAGATCAATTCAGATTGTTCAAACAAGAAAGATTGTTAAAACAAGAAGTGTAGTCAAGCCAACAAAAAGAATTTCAGACTTGCTCAAAAATGAAATCAATCAATACTTTGATGCAAACGGATATCTCTCATGGTCTGCAAAGAAAAAAAAGTACATAATTCTGGGAACAAACTCTCCAAAAAATGGATTAGTGCAATGCCCAAAGTGCAAGTTGGGTCAGTTAATGGTAATAAGATCCAATAGAACAGGAAAGCGTTTCATAGGTTGCTCAAATTATTATAATGGTTGTAGAGCGTCATCGCCTCTACTTCAAAAGGCTCGACTACGCGCAATAAAGCAAAAGTGTACTAGTTGTGCCTGGCCAATCATTCTGTTTAGATATTCACGAAAACAGAAATGGACCAGGCAGTGCGCAAACATTAACTGTGAAACTAGAAAGCCTAAATCTTAAAGCCTGAATAGATATCTGTTCTTCTGTTTTTTAGTAAAGGCAAAGATCTTCGTATTTTCTTTATCTTATCTAATGAAATATTTTCAAAACCCATTCCTTGGCGCTTTTTCATATCAAGTAAAATTTTTCCGTAGGGATCTACTATAATGCTTCTACCACAGTAGATATTTCCAACTTGATCGGGTGCAACTACATAACATCCATTTTCAATTGCACGTGTTTTGTTAATTGTTATCCAATGTTCTTCTTTCATTTCTCCTTTAACCCATGCAGAAGGTGCAACTAAAATTTCAGAACCAGAAGATGCAAGCGTTCTAGATATCTCTGGAAATCTCAAATCATAACACATTAGCATTCCAATTTTTCCAATACTAGTTCTTTGTGGCTTTGCAATTTTAGAACCAGCTACCATCTTTTTTGATTCGCTAAATCCTAATGCGTTATAGAGATGAATTTTTCTGTATGTTGAAATAACTTTGCCTGATTTGTTAATTAGAAAT
>DRGT01000144.1 GCA_011055585.1 Candidatus Nitrosopumilus sp.
AGCAATGGTCGATAAAGTAATTGGTTCTGGCGCAAACGTTGTTCTTTGTCAAAAAGGTGTTGATGATATGGCACAACATTATCTTGCAAAAGCTGGAGTTTTAGTAGTTAGAAGAATCAAAGAAAGTGATCTAACAAAGTTAGCAAAAGCAACAGGTGCTAGAATTGTAACAAACCTTGATGATTTATTTGAAAAAGATTTGGGTTCTGCAGCACTTGTTGAAGAAAGAAAAATTGAAGAAGATAGATGGGTATTCATTGAAGGTTGTAAACATCCAAAATCCGTAACTCTGCTGTTAAGAGGCGGTTCTCAAAGAGTGGTTGATGAAGTTGAAAGATCTGTTCATGACGCTATTATGGTCGTAAAAGACGTGATGGAGACTCCATTAATTGTTGCTGGTGGGGGTGCACCTGAAACTTTTGCTGCTGCCAAAGTAAGAAGTTGGTCAAAATCACTTGAAGGCCGTGAACAACTAGCAGCCGAAAAATTTGCTGATGCTTTAGAATCAATCCCATTAGCACTAGCAGAAAACGCCGGGATGGATCCAATTGATACACTAGCTTCTTTGCGTTCAAGACAACTCAAAGGTGAAAAATGGACAGGTATTGACGTAATGAAAACTAGAATTGCAAACATGAAATCAAGTGACATCATTGAACCATTAGCAGTAAAACTCCAAATTGTTTCTGCTGCATCAGAAGCTGCTTGCATGATTCTTAGAATAGACGATGTTATTGCAACCGTAAAATCTTCTGCTCCACCAAGTGGTGGAGAAGGTGGAATGCCACCTGGAATGGGTGGTATGGGAGGAATGCCCGGAATGGGTGGTGGCATGCCAGATATGGGCGGCATGATGTAAATTTTCATGCAGTTTAGAAATTCTTCAAAAGTTTATTTGATTACCATTTTTACGTGATTTAATGAGTAAACTTAACACCAAAGTAATCACTGGTGTAAAGTACATCTATCTAGTTATCTTTTTTGCATTACTTGCAGGTTTTTTCCATCCAATTATCACTTACACAAGTTTTGATAATGTAATTACTGGAACACTAGTTTTGTTCATTGGTCTTGCTGGAGGAGTTTTAGTATACAAAGCTACAACCTCTGAAAGTAAAAGAGGAATTTTTTTTGGGGGGGGGATTTGGGCTAATAGCTATTTCTCTTTATTTCATATTTCAGATGACTGGAAGATTCTAGTTAGACGTCAAAATATAGATAAAATTCGTGAGGATGAGGTCTAATAGAAATCTCTCTCTGATCTTTTCTCTCTAACTCTATTAGTTTATCAATTACACTATTTGCAAATATTGGATTAAGGAATTTTCTATCACTTTGAAGCTCATCAAGTGCGTCACCTAAACTAGCTGGTAAAACCTCAATTCCTCTTTTTGCTCGTTCAACTCTACTCATCTTGTAAATGTCTTCACGTACTTCATCACCAGGATCCGTTTTCTTTTTAATTCCATCAAGACCAGCTGCTTGAACGGCTGAAAAAACCAAATATGGATTTGAAGAAGGATCAGGGGCTCTAAACTCTAAACGTTTTAGATATGCATAATCTGGTCCCTTAAAGTGTAATGGTACTCTAACAATTGCAGATCTGTTACTTCCACTCCATGCAATGTATACTGGGGCTTCATAACCCGGTACAAGTCTATGATAAGAGTTTGTTGTTGGATTTGTTATTGCAGATAATGCTTTTGCATGATTAAGTATACCGCCACAATAGTATCTACCAATCTGACTAAGCTCCGTAGAATCATTCTCATCATAGAACATATTCTTCTTTCCTTTCCACAAACTTACGTTTGTATGCATTCCAGAACCAGAATCCATAGAGATTGGTTTTGGCATTAGTGTGGCAACTTTATGATACTTTTTTGCAACGTTTCGAATCACAAATTTGTATGATTGAGTAGCGTCAGCCGAATTTGTAAGACTATCAAATCTAATGTCTATTTCACATTGACCAGCAGTCGCAACTTCGTGATGATGGTTATCACACAATACCCCAAAATTCGAATTCAAAATATCTACACATTCATTTCTAAATGGAGTTAGAGTATCAGATGGCGTACTAGGATAGTAACCCTCTTGAAGACCCATTGGATAGCCAGTTCCTTCCTGACTCCAAGGCGCTTCTTCTGATTCAATAGAATACGATTGTCCTTTGTATGGAGTTAAAACATCCCAATGAATTTTATCAAAAACAAAAAATTCAACCTCAGGACCCCAAAAAGAATTATCAAACCCTTGATCTTTTAGATACTTTTCTGCTTTTTGTGCAATTGCTCTAGGGTCTCTTTCTAATCTACCACGACCCATTCCCAAATAAACATCACACAACAATCTTGCAGTTTTACTCTCCTCTAACCATGGAATTATTGCATAGGTATTTGGATCTGGTTTTAGAACAAGATCAGAATCATCAATGCTTGTAAAACCCACAATTGAAGAACCATCAAGTTTTGGCAAGCCGTCTCTCATTTGTTCTGGAGAAAATGTATCTGTGGAAATGGTTGTGTGATGGAATCTACCAGTTAAGCCTGTAAATTGTAAATCAATGAATCTAATTCCTTCATGCTGAATTTTTGAGAAAACCTCGTCGGGGGAATATGTTATTTGGATCGGTTTTCCATGACTAACTTTATACGGCAATTTTATACCTAAAGCTAAAACAAATACATCCATCATTTAAGGATTAGGTAAGAAATGTCGGGATCAAAAGAAATGGACATCAACTCATTGTATCTAATAG